>NZ_JBFOCP010000040.1:0-68476 GCF_040907855.1 Aeromonas sp. s4
CTGACCCCATGCCGAACTCAGAAGTGAAACGCTGTAGCGCCGATGGTAGTGTGGCATTCGCCATGCGAGAGTAGGACACTGCCAGGCACCCAATTAAACGGTGATGTGAAGAATCACATGACTGGCTGCGAGGATGACACCTCACAAACAAGCAGCAAAAGATTTAGCGAAAGCTAACCGAATGCGGAGCGGTAGTTCAGTCGGTTAGAATACCGGCCTGTCACGCCGGGGGTCGCGGGTTCGAGTCCCGTCCGCTCCGCCACTAATTTGAAAGGCCTTCCCTCACGGGAAGGCCTTTTTGCTATGCGCCTTCAGCATGCGAGTCAGCAAGCCCAGTCAACAGACTGGGCTTTTTCGTGCCTGCGATCTGACGGTGATGAGGGGCGAGTTGGGCGAGCAGGGGCATAGAGGGGGTTGAGCGAGGCTGTTAACGTGGGTTGGTGGTTGACCTAATATGCGTAAAAGAGATAAGCAAAGCGCTTTTTCTTTCTTCCTGATATATGTGGGAGGCGGCATTCTGTACTCAACCCAACGATATGGAGTATCACCATGAAACTGCGAATGACCGCTCTCACCGTTCTCTCCCTACTGGCTCTCGGTCAGGTCCAAGCCGCCGAGGTGCGGCTGCTGAATGTCTCCTATGACCCGACGCGGGAGCTGTTCCAGGAGTACAACAGTGCCTTTGCCAAGGAGTGGAAGGCCAAAACCGGCGACGATGTGGTGGTGAGCCAGTCACACGGTGGCTCAGGCAAACAGGCTCGTGCCGTGGTGGACGGACTGGAGGCTGACGTGGTCTCCCTGGCGCTGGCCTATGACGTCGATGCGGTGGCCAAGGCAGGTCTCACCGCCAGCGACTGGGAAGGGCGTTTGGCCAACAATGCCTCTCCCTATACCTCCACCATCGTCTTCCTGGTGCGCAAGGGGAATCCCAAGCAGATCAAGGATTGGGGCGACCTGGTGCGCAAGGATGTCGCCATCATCACCCCCAACCCCAAGACCTCCGGCGGTGCGCGCTGGAATTATCTGGCTGCCTGGGGCTATGCCCTGAAGAACAGCGGCACTGAAGAGGGCGCGAAACAGTTTGTCAGCGATCTGTTCAAGAATGTGAAGGTGCTGGACTCAGGGGCACGTGGCGCCACCACCAGCTTCATCGAACGCGGGCTCGGGGATGTGTTGCTGGCCTGGGAAAATGAAGCGTTGCTGGTGCTCAATCAGCCGGGCACCAGCGACAAGTTCGAACTGGTGGTGCCCTCGGTCTCCATCCTGGCAGAGCCGCCGGTAGCCGTGGTGGACAAGGTAGCCAAGAAGCATGGTACCGAGGCCGTCTCCAAGGCTTACCTCGAGTATCTCTACTCTGACGAAGGGCAGCGCATCATCGCCAAATACCACTATCGTCCGAGCAATCCGGCGATCCTGAAGGAGACAGCGGCCCAGTTCCCCAACCTGACGCTCTTTACTGTCAAGGATTTGGAAGGAGATTGGGACAAGGCACAGAAGAAACACTTCGCCCAGGGCGGATCGTTTGACCAGATTTACCAACCGGGCCGCTAAGAGACGAAGGCCCCTGTGACAACAGATAGGAGTACCACGATGAACAAGATCCTTCTGGTTCCCGGTCTGCACAACAGTGGGCCGGATCACTGGCAGAGCCGCTGGCACCAGCAATTTCCCCAGTGGCAGAGAATGATGGGTCTGCCCTGGGACAAGCCGGATCTCACGGTCTGGAGCGCAAAGTTGGCGAGCAAGCTCAGGAGCCGGCGCAGCCGGGTCCACCTGGTCGCCCACTCCTTCGGCGCTCTGACGGCCATCGCTGCCGCCAGACTGCAACCAGACAAGGTCTCCTCCATCTTCATCGTTGCCCCTGCCGATCCTGCCCGTTTCGGTATCCCGGATGAGGTGTTGGCGGGGTCCATCAAGGTCTCTGCCCAGTTGATCGCCAGCCGCAATGACCCCTGGATGAGTTTCGAGCGGGCAGAGTTCTGGAGCCGGCAGTGGCAGGTGCCCTTGTTCGATGCGGGGGCGGTGGGCCATATCAATGCCCAGTCCGGCCATGGGGAGTGGCACCAGGGGCTCGCTTTGCTCGGCACCCTATACCGCCGTGCCGAAATGGTGGTGGAGCCTGCTCCTGCCGAGTGGGGCAAGCAGGCTGCACTCAGTTTTCGATGAGGGCGCCTCGGATTGTCTCGGCACGATTTCCAGACAGGCTGGCAACTTGGCCAGCGTGACTGACTTTGCATGTTCCCGGTTTTACCGCTCCGTCTTTTAGGTCTTTTATTTATATAAAAGACCTTTTTTTATGCTTATCGCTCTAAAAGCCTTGTTCCACCATTGTTAGATAAAAAAGTGCTTAGCAAAGGCATTATTGGTGTTTGTTGTCCCTGGCCGCCGTGAGCAAAATCGTCACATCCAAAGTATTTATAACAAACGGATGCGTTATGCGATTAAGTTCTTATTCCGTCCTGCCAGGCTTGGGGCCAACGCTGGGCTTCAGTCTGCTCTATCTGGGCATACTGGTGCTGCTGCCGCTCTCGGCACTGGTGCTGTTTGCGGTGAACAACCTGAGCGCCGCCGAGTTCTGGCAGGTGATCGGCTCCCCCCGGGTGCTCGCCTCCTTTCGCCTGAGCTTTGGCGCCGCCTTCATTGCCGCCCTGCTCAACAGTCTGTTCGGTCTGATACTGGCCTGGGTACTGGTGCGCTATACCTTCCCCGGCCGCAGACTGGTGGATGCGCTGATCGACCTGCCCTTTGCCATGCCGACTGCCGTCTCCGGCATCGCCCTGTGCGCCATCTTTGCCCCCAACGGCTGGATTGGCCAATGGGTCGCTCCGCTGGGCATCGAGCTTGCCTACAACCCCATAGGGGTGGTCATTGCCCTGACCTTTATCGGGCTGCCCTTTGTGGTGCGTACCCTGCAGCCGGTGCTGCGGGAAGCGGAGAGCGAGCAAGAGGAGGCGGCCGCGAGCCTGGGTGCCAACCGCTGGCAGACCTTCATCCGGGTACTGTGGCCGACCCTGGTACCTGCGCTGCTCACCGGTTTTGCCCTGGCGTTTGCTCGCGGCGTGGGGGAGTACGGCTCTGTCATCTTCATTGCCGGCAACCTCCCCATGGTGTCCGAGATTGCCCCCCTGATGATCATGAGTCACCTGGAGGAGTATGACTACGCCGGTGCATCGGCCATTGCGTCCGTCATGTTGCTCATTTCCTTTGTGCTGCTGTTGCTCATCAACAAGTTGCAAGCCTGGAGCTGGGCTCGCATCGGAGGAAGCCGTATATGAACGCCTCTACTGCACATCTCGATCAGGCTCAGGAGTCCGCTCCGGCCACCCCGGCGCGTCATCCCCCGGTGACCCATGAACCGGTCTGGGTCAAATGGCTGCTGGTCACAGTCGGTCTGGGCTGGTTTGCCGCCTTGCTGCTGTTGCCGCTGGCCACCGTCTTCATCCAGGCGCTGAGCCCGGGTCTGGCCTTCTTCTGGCACGCCATCAGCGAGCCGGATGCCCTGAGCGCCCTGGGGCTGACCGCCCTGGTGACGCTCTGCTCGGTGCCCCTGAACCTGCTGTTCGGGCTGGCCGCCGCCTGGGCCATCGCCCGGTTCCGCTTCCCTGGCCGGCAACTGCTTATCACCCTCATCGATCTGCCGTTCTCGGTCTCGCCGGTCATCGCGGGCTTGATGTTCGTGCTGCTGTTCGGCAGTCGCGGCTGGTTTGGCGAGTGGCTCAGCGAGCACGACATCAAGATCATTTTCGCTACCCCGGGGATCATCCTGGCGACCACCTTCATCACTGTGCCCTTCGTGGTGCGCGAGCTGTTGCCCCAGATGGAGGCGCGGGGCCCGGAGGAAGAGGAGGCCGCCATCATGCTGGGGGCGAGCGGGTTGCAGATGTTCTGGCGGGTGACCCTGCCCGGAATTCGCTGGAGCCTGATGTATGGCCTGCTGCTCTGTACCGCCCGGGCGGTGGGGGAGTTTGGCGCTGTCTCCGTGGTTTCCGGCCACATTCGCGGCCAGACCAACACGCTGCCGCTGCACATCGAGATCCTTTACAACGAGTACCAGACCGGTGCCGCCTTCGCGGTGGCCAGCCTGCTGGCGCTGTTCGGGATCTTCACCCTGCTGGGTGAGACCCTGCTGGCCAGGCTGCGCGGCCAACCGACCCAGTCCCATTGATCCCGAATTAACGGTTATAGGAGAGGCATTCATGAGCATTCAGGTTCAAGGGCTCAACAAGCATTTCAATCAGTACGCGGCGCTGGCCGACATCAACCTCGATTTTCACGACGGTGAGCTGGTCGCCCTGCTCGGCCCCTCTGGCTGCGGCAAGACCACCTTGCTGCGGATCATCGCCGGGCTGGAGCAGGCGGACAGTGGCAGCGTCATCATCCGCGGCGAGGATGCCTCGGATCTCCATGTGCGCGAGCGCAACGTTGGCTTCGTGTTCCAGCACTACGCCCTGTTTCGCCACATGACGGTGTTCGAGAACGTGGCCTTTGGCCTGAGGGTCAAGCCGCGCAGCGAACGCCCGGACGAGGCGGCCATCCGCACCCGGGTCAAGGAGCTGCTGGACCTGGTGCAGCTTAGCCATGTCGCGGCACGCTACCCGACCCAGCTCTCCGGTGGTCAGCGCCAGCGGGTCGCCCTGGCCCGGGCCCTGGCGGTGCAGCCCAAGGTGCTACTGCTGGACGAGCCTTTCGGCGCCCTCGATGCCCAGGTACGCAAGGAGCTGCGCCGTTGGCTGCGTGAGCTTCACGACGAGCTGCATGTCACCAGTCTGTTCGTGACCCACGATCAGGAAGAGGCCCTGGAGGTGGCGGATCGGGTGGTGCTGATGAACGCCGGCAAGGTAGAGCAGATTGGCACCCCTGCCGAAGTGTATGATCAGCCCGCCAGTGCCTTCGTGCACAGCTTCCTTGGCAGCGTGAACCTGTTTCGTGGCAGGGTGGCCGGGCAGGGGCTTGGCATCGGTGAGCAGCAACTGGGTGGCCCCATCCCCTCCCATCTGGCAGAAGGGAGTGCGGCCATCGCCTATGTGCGCCCCCACGAGCTGGAGATCCTGCCCTCGGATGCTCCCGGTGGCATTCGCGCCACCATTACCCGCCTGCTGCCCATGGGGCCGCGCATCCGGGTGGAACTGCGTGGCGATGGGGAGACGGGAGGTGCCCACTACGAGGCCGAACTGAGCAAGGAGGCCGCCCGGGCCTTTGCCCCCGGCCAGGGGGTGCGTCTGGTGGCCAGGCAGGCACAGCTCTATCCCGACTACCAGATCTGAGGGCAAGCCGCGAGGTGCGGCCCTCTTTCAGGCTTGCTGCCGGGCTATGATCCCGGCAATCCATAACAAGAGGACGGTGGCACAAGCCACCGCCACTCAGCGCAGGAGGCGATGAGGTGAACTTTCAGCAATTGCGAATCATTCGGGAGGCGGCACGGCGGGATTACAACCTGACCGACGTGGCCAATGCCCTCTTTACGTCCCAGTCCGGGGTCAGCCGCCACATTCGCGAGTTGGAGGAGGAGCTGGGGCTCGCCCTCTTCATTCGCTATGGCAAGCGTCTGCTCGGCATGACCGAGCCGGGCAAGGAGTTGCTGGTGATCGCCGAGCGTATCCTGGGGGATGCCGACAACATCCGCAAACTGGCGAGCACCTTTGCCAATCGCGACTCGGGCCGGCTGCTCATCGCGACCACTCATACCCAGGCCCGTTATGCCCTGCCGAGGGTAGTGAAGGCGTTTCGGGAGCAATTTCCTCTGGTACAGCTGGAGCTGCGTCAGGGGAGCCCGGAGGAGATAGTGCGGCTGGTGCAGACCGGCGAGGTGGACATCGGCATCAGCAGCGAGCAGCTCGACAAGAGCGAAGGGGTGGTGGCCTTTCCCTACTACCGCTGGCACCACAATATCGTCGTGCCGGAGCAGCACCCTCTCACCGCCGAGCGGGAGCTGACCCTGGCCGCTCTGGCCCACTGGCCCATCGTCACCTATCAGGCCGGCCTCACTGGTCGGGCACGGGTGGATGATGCCTTTGCCGAGGCGGGCATAGTGCCGCAGATCCTGCTGACCGCCCAGGACTCAGACGTCATCAAGACCTATGTCGAGCTGGAGATGGGGGTGGGCATACTGGCGGACATGGCGTTCGATTCCCAGCGGGACAAGGGACTGGTGCAACTGGACGGCAGTCGGTTGTTTGCGCCGCACACCGCCTGGATTGGCCTCAAGCAGGGGCAGTTCCAGCACAACTTTGCCTGGCAGTTCATCCAGCTCTGCAACCCCGATCTGGCGCTGGCGGAGATCCAGGCCCGCGCCATGAGCAACGAGCCTCTGCTCGACTATCAGATCTGAACCGAGGGATGGATGAAAAACGGGGAGCCATGGGCTCCCCATTTTGTTGATGGTGTCATGTCGTGCCTGCGGCTCAGTTCACCTGGAGCCAGGCCTCCTGCCAGTGGGAGCCTACGCCCGGTTCATACTGGGTGGCCGTGCTCGCCCACTGGCTGCACCAGCCGCTGTAGGGGAAGGGTTTGCACTGATAGACCTTGCCGTTCTTCGGCTGCAGCACCCGGGTTCCGGCGGTGTAGGACTTGAGGCCGTCCGGGAAGGTGAACTGGTAATCGCCCCCGCTTGCCGGATCCTTGAACATGAGGTCCAGGGTCTGCTGCACCGCGTCACCA
This sequence comes from Aeromonas sp. s4, assembly GCF_040907855.1. Taxonomy (NCBI): domain Bacteria; kingdom Pseudomonadati; phylum Pseudomonadota; class Gammaproteobacteria; order Aeromonadales; family Aeromonadaceae; genus Aeromonas; species Aeromonas sp. s4. The sequence goes on from NZ_JBFOCP010000040.1 coordinate 6,658, forward strand.
CCGGCCTTGGGTTTGCCCTCGATCACCAGCTGATGGTGGCCTGCACTCAAGCCGGTCAGCGCCATGGAGAAACTCTGGCTGCCGTCCTTGATGTCGGCACTGCTCTGTCCCCTGGCGACACCGCCGTGGTCATAGAGGGTGTTGGTGATGGCGAGATCCCCCTGGGCCGTGACGGTGAAAGTCAGGGTGAGCTTGCCGTTGTCGAGAGGGTAGTCGCTCGCCAAACCGCTCACGCTGATCCCGTTCTCAACCGGGGGCTGCTGTTGCTCAAGCTGGATCTCGACCCGTTGCAGGTTGCTGCCAGCCTTGAGGTAGACCGGGTTCTGGCCATAGACGGGGTTGAACTGGCCGTCCGAACCTTGCTGGCCTGCACGGATCTGGCTCTGCTCGGCGTTGATCTTGCTCGCCAGGGCGTGGGCCCAGTTGTTCTTCTGGCCCTGCCCGGCGCTGGCGATAATCAGCTCGGTCTGGAGATCGGTGCGCTCGCCATTGGCATCGAACACCCGGGTTCTGGCTTTGTCACCTGCCACCAGGTCGATGGAGGGATAGATGGTCCCTCCCTGGCTCCAGGTCAGCGGGGGCTGGGTGCCATCCTTGAACCGGGCGTCGATCAGGTTGTAGAAGCTGTTGGCGGTATCCCCAACCTCCCACACCCCGAGAATGACCTGATAACCGGTACGTGCGGGCAGGGTGCACTGATGGGTCACCTGTTTGGGGGGCTGCACCATGTTGCCGTCGATGACGCAGAAGGGATTGAGATCGAACGCATCCCGGGTGAGGGGCTGGTTCGGGTTCCAGTCCTGCTTGGTGAGGTAGTAGCGCCAGTTGCGGGTCACGTGGTTGGCAGTGAAGGTCCAGCTGATGGCGAAGGGACCGGCCTGCACTTCACGCTTGGTCCAGCGATCGAGAGTCTGGGTGTTGAGCTCGCCGAATTGGGGGTGACCGGCCGAGGCTATCTGGCCGTCGGCGGGGCCGCCATCGGGGAAGCCGGAGGGGGCTTCCAGGCTCTGGGGTTCCCACTGGATGGCGCCACACTGGCTGTTGCCCCCTGTCTTGCACAGGTAGTTGCGCCCTTCGGGCTGGCTGATGTAGCCGTGAGCGAGCACGCCGCCACTGGCCAGCAGCGCCAGCGCTGCCGCGAGATGGGTGAGTCGGATATTTGCTGCCATACATTCCTCTGTTCGGTGATGTGGGCAGTCACGTTGGCAGGGTAGTTCCCCGAAACACGGTGCTGCAACCCCGCTATCCTGGACAGCTTGTCTTTAGACCGGAGGCTTTGCGTCCTGGCCTTTCAACCAGTTTGCCAAATGACTACAGAAAGGATCATGGTGCCGCCTGTGGCGACCACTCATCATGACTATATTTTGTTAAAAAATTAAGTGTAAAAATTGACAGTGCCATCTCATCGGAGCAGCGCATCAGCGGCAGATGGCTCCGTCGGGATCTGCGCGCTGGATCAGTGCGAGAGGGTTGCCCGGGAGAGGCTCCCGTGGCCATGACGGGAAAGGAGCCCCTGCAAGCCTGGCAGGGGCTCACGGGGCCACTCAGTGGCGGGGTTGCATGCCTGCTCGGGAAGAGGACGCCTGGGTCGGTCGCATCATCCTGTCCTGGGCTTGGGCGTTGTCCAGCTTGAACACCGCCAGTCGCTCGTCGAGGCTTCGGGAGAGACCGGCCAGCAGTTCGCTCTCCTGGGCCAACTGGGTGGCCGCCTGGGACATCTCTAGCGCCGAGTCGTTGATGCCGCTGACGTTGCGGTTCATGTCTTCCGCCACCATGCTCTGCTGCTCCGCCGCCGTGGCGATCTGGGTCGCCATGTCGCTCACGTGCTGGATGTGATTGACGATGAGGGAGAGATCCTGCCCCGCCTTCTCGGACTGGTTGACGCTGCTCTCCGCCAGCTTGCGGCTGGCGTCCATGGCGTTGGCGGCGGTGACAGCCCGTTGCTGCAACTGGGTGATGGTACTCTGGATCTCCTCGGTGGAGTGGCGGGTGCGACTGGCCAGTTGGCGCACCTCGTCGGCCACCACGGCGAAGCCACGGCCCTGCTCGCCGGCGCGGGCCGCCTCGATGGCGGCGTTGAGGGCCAGCAGGTTGGTCTGCTCCGAGATGGCGCTGATGACTGCCGTCACCTCGCTTATCTGCATCACTCCCTCCTTGAGCTGGTTGACCTGCGAGGTGGCCTGATCCACCTCGGTGGCCAGCGCCTGGATGCCGTGCACGCTGGCATGGACATCCTGGTTGCCGAGTCCGGCCTCGCTGGTGGCATCCTGGGTGTCGCGGGCCGTATTCTCGGCGTGACCCGCCACGTCGGCGATGGTGGCGCTCATCTCGTTCATGGCGGTGGCGAGCTGGGCGAGCTGATCCCGCTGACTGTTGACCGCCTGGTTGGTCTGTTCGGCGGAGGCGGCGATGCGCAGGGCGGCATCCGCCACGTTGCGGGCCCCCTGGCTCGCCTCCAGCAGGGCGCGGCGGATGGCATCCAGCCCCTGGTTGGTGGAGCTGGCGACGGCGCCGAGCTCATCCCTGCCCAGCACCGGGATGCTGACCACCAGATCGCCGGCCGCGACCCGGGCCATGGCCTTGTTGATCTCGGCCAGGGGATTGACGATGGAGCGGCTGATGGCGAGTCCCAGCAGCCCCATCAACAGGATCACCAGCAAGGTGGCGCCACCCATCCACTCATATTGCGACCACATGGTAGCCTCAATGTCCTGCAACAACACACCGGAGCCCAGGATCCAGCCCCAGGGCTGGTAGCCCGTCACCAGCGACATCTTCTGGGCCGCCTCGCCGGACGGGGAGACCCACTGATACTCCAGCCTGCCCTGGTGGCCGCCCTTGCCGAGATCCACCATGTGCTGCCAGTGGGACTCGGCAGGGTTGTTGCCCATCTGCTGGCCGACCAGCTCGGGTTTGGCGGGATGCACCACCACCCGACGATCTTCATCCAGCACGAACAGGTAGTTGTCCCCGTCAAAGCGCATGCTGTCGAGCATGGCCTTGGCCTGTGCCTTGGCCTGTTCCGGGGGGAGGGTGGCGGCCAGGGCCTGGATCCGGCTCATGGCCAGATCCAGCACCGCCTGCAGCCTGGCTTCCCGTTCACTCATCAGATTGCGGTGCAGGGCACTGGCCGAGATGAGCAGCAGTGCGATGAAGCCGACCAGGGCCAGTGAGAGCAGCAGCATCAGCTTGCGACTCACGGCAATATCACCGAGCTTGAACATAGACTTATCCTTACTTTCCCATGCGGGTCTGATTGTGGCCGAACTGCCGGCCGGACCTGATTGTTGTTATTTTTAACATATCATTAACTTTCAATGGGTTGCGGTGGAAAACAGCCAATTGAGCAGTTTGACAACCAGTATAGCCAGCAGACAGAAACCCTCGCTTTTGATAGCGTGATGGCGCGCATCCCGGCGCACAATTTGTCTGCTCAATTTGCAAGAAGTGTGAATGGGTTGGCATTTCACCAAAAAGGAGTGGGCGCCCCCGTGGTCGCCCCATAACAAGAGGGAAGTTATGAGTTCCATTGCCAGGAATTATCTCAATCAGCTCAATGCCGATTACCTGCAGGTGCACAGACTCAAGGAGGACCTGTTCTGGTCCACCTACATGGGCACCAGCGACGATCAGGCAGGCTTCACCGCGGCCGAACAGGCCTACAAGGCATTTTGTGCCGATCCTGCCCGCCTGCCGGTGCTGCGGGAGATGCATGCCCAGGCCGAAGAGGCGGGTCTCAGGCGCGGCCTGGGGGGCTGGATCGCCTTCTTCGAGTGCAACGTCATCGAAGATCCCGGTGCCTCCGCCCTGATGGACGAGCTGGTGGCCGCCGAGGCGGATCTCTTCGCCCGTCGCAAGGGGTTGAAGCTCACCTTGCTGGACGAGCAGGGCCGCCAAGTGCCTGGCAGTCTGCCCGCCGCCAGCACGGCGCTGGCCGCCAGCAGCGACGAGGCGGTGCGCCAGAGCGCGCTCGCCATGTTCCAGACCCTGGAGCAGTGGGTGGTCGACAACGGCTATCTTGACATCGTCGCGCTGCGCAACCGCTTCGCCCGTGCCATGGGCTATCGCGACTACTTCGACTACAAGGTGCACAAGAACGAGCAGATGAGCCCGGAGCAGCTGTTTGCCATTCTTGACGACTTCATCGCCCGCACCGATGCCCGCTTGCACCAGAGTCTGGCGGAGCTGAAAGCGGCCAAGGGGGAAGCAGCCCTGCTGCCCCACAACCTGCGCTACAGCGTGAGTGGTGACGTGACCCGCCAGCTCGACCCTTACGTGCCCTTCTCCCGGGCGCTGAAGGATTGGGTCGAGAGCTTCCGCCGCCTCGGCATCCAGTACCGCGGTGCCACCCTCACCCTGGATCTGCTGACCCGGGAGGGAAAATACGAGAACGGCTTCTGTCACGGCCCGGTGCCGAGCTTCTGGCAGGATGGGGAGTGGGTGCCGGCGGTGGTCAATTTCACCAGCCTGGCCAATCCGGCCCAGGTGGGCAGCGGCTGGAGCGGGCTCAACACCCTGTTCCACGAGGGAGGCCACGCGGCGCACTTTGCCAACGTCACCGGCAACGCCCCCTGCTTCTCCCAGGAGTTTCCGCCCACCTCCATGGCCTATGCCGAGACCCAGTCCATGTTCTGCGACAGCCTGCTGGACGACGCGGACTGGCTCAAGCGCTACGCCAGAAACGCGGCGGGAGAACCCATCCCCGATGCGCTTATCCAGGCCATGATTGAAGCGCGCCAGCCATTTCGCGCCTTCAACGAGCGCCAGATCGCGCTGGTGGCCTACTTCGAGCGGGATCTCTACGCCATGACAGAGAACGAGCGCACCCCGGCCGCCGTGCTGGCCCTGGCCCGCAAGTGGGAGCGCAAGATCCTGGGGGTGGAGAGCCCACGCCCGCTGCTGGCTATTCCGCACCTTCTGAACCAGGAGTCGGCCTGCGCCTATCACGGATATCTGCTGGCGCTGATGGCGGTGGAGCAGACCCGCGCCTATTTTCTGAGGCGCGACGGCTATCTCACCGACAACCCGCGCATCGGGCCGGATCTGGCCGCCCACTACTGGGGACCGGGCAACGGCATGACCCACGACGAGACACTGCAGAGCCTCACCGGCGAGGGTTTCAGTGCGGTGCCGCTGGCAGAGGCGTGCAACCGGAGTGCCGCCGAGGCGTGGCAACAGGCACAGACGTGCATGGCGGCGGCGCGGCAGCGCCCACCGGCAGGGGAGGGGACGCCCCTCGACGCCCATATCCGGGTGGTACACGGGGCCGAGCTCATCGCCGACAACAGCGAGTCCGAGGCGCGCATGCTGGCAGACTTCGAGGCCTGGATCCGGCGCCTTGAGGCCGCCGAACCAGTGACCCAGGCCTGAGCCCGGTGTTTCACCATCAAAGAGCCCCATCAGGGGCTCTTTTTTGTGGGTTGAGATGACCTGACCCCATGGTGCCAGCCGGGGATTGGCGGGTGGACAGGCTTGAGTGTCCCTGGCTGCGGCGCTGCCCGCTGGTTTTTCTTCATGCGCCATCTTCCTGGCCTTGACGACCTGCGCTGAGGCGCCCGGTTGCGGGCAAGAGGCGACGCCCTACCCTTGGCAGGGTGTCTGCATGGCGGGTTGACGGCCATTTCCCCCTGCTGGCCACAGATATGTTTCTCCCGATATATTGAGTATTCACGGCGATCCCATATCATGGCGCTCGCTCGCCACCAGAGGGTGGCGGCATTCAGATGATTTGCTAACAAGAGAGCCCAGAAGGCTCGCAGAGGGATGGATAGTGAGAGCCGTATTGCTGTGTTTGCTGGGGCTGTGGCCCGCGTTGAGTTTTGCCACTCTGTCCGCCGATATGGTGGTGGTGAAGAAGTCGAGTTACAGCCTGACCCTGATGAAGGATGGCAAGGAAGTGAAACGCTACTGGATTGCCCTGGGCCCGGCTCCCAAGGGACACAAGCAGCGTGAAGGGGATCAGCGTACCCCGGAAGGTCGCTATACCCTGGACTACAAGAAGAGCAACTCCGGTTTCTACAAGGCCATTCACATCAACTACCCGAATCTGGACGACATCAAGCGCGCCAACGAGCTGGGTGTGAACCCGGGCGGCATGATCATGATCCACGGCCAGCGCAACAGCCTGGGGGATCGCAGGGTGCAGCCGTCCAACTGGACCAATGGCTGCATCGCGGTGCTGAACCACGAGATGGACGAGATCTGGAACGCCATCGAGCCCGGCACTCCCATCATCATCGAGCCCTGATCCTGTCTGCCAACGCCCGCTCTCATGCGGGCGTTGCATTTGTCGCAGACCATGACGTGACACTGCCTCCTGCGCCGTGCTAGTTTTTCCGGTTCGCATTGGCTGTGACAAGGATGATCCCATGATGTCGGAAACCCGCCTCCCTGTGCCCGAGCGCACGGGGGCGCTCTGGTGGCGTGCCACCCTGGATATGCTCCCGCTCTCCATTTCCGTCATCCCCTGGGGAATACTGTGTGGCGCCCTGGCGCTTCAGGCGGGTATGAGCCCGCTCCAGGCACAGCTGATGTCGCTGCTGGTCTATGCGGGGGCGGCCCAGCTCTCGGCCACCACCTTGTTCGGGGCGGGGACGCCGCTGCTGCCCATCATGGGCTCCACCATGGTGATCACCTCCCAGCATCTGCTCTATGGCTTCACCTTCCGGCGCGACGTGCTGCCGCTCTCCCTGCGCTGGCGGGCCAGCCTCGCCTTCTTCCTGACCGACGAGATGTTTGCGGTGGCGCTGAAAGACAGGGAGCGCAGCGGCGCCTTCAATCCCGCCTATGCGCTCATCGCGGGCTTTGTCTTCTATCTGTTCTGGAACATGGCGACCCTGCTCGGCATCGCTGCCGGTCAGTACATTGACGGGCTGGATCAGATGGGGCTGGACTTCGCCATTGCCGCCACCTTTATCGCCATGACGCTCCCCGCCATGAAGAACCTGCCCATGGTGGCGGCCACTCTGGTGAGCGGCGGGACGGCGCTCGTCACCAAGCCGCTGCTGGCGGAGATCCACATCATCGTCTCGGCCCTGGCCGGCATGGTGGTGGGCTATGTGCTGCACCGGATGAGGAGGTGATCATGGGCTGGCTGATGATAGGGCTGCTGGCCCTGATCACTTTCTTCAACCGTTTTGCCTTCTTCTCGCGGTTGACCCGCTATCAGCCGGGGGCCGAGATGGGGGCTTTCCTCAGCTTCTCGGCCCAGTCGGTGCTGACCGCCATCTGGCTGCCCATCGTCTTCAGCTATGAGCCCGATCACGGGCTGGACTGGGATCCGGACTACCTGGCCGCCACCCTGCTGGTGACGGTGCTGACCCTGCTGCGCCTGCCTACCCTGGTGGTGGTCGTCGTCGGCATGGGGGGCTTCTTCCTGCTGCGCTGGCTGGGGGGCGTGGCCCTGTTCTGGCCCTGGTGAAGGATGTGCCGTGATCCTGCATGGCGGATGTCTTGATGGGATATCCGCCCTGTTGGGAATGTCACTTCAAAAAAGACCTCCCAAGTGTGAGGATTTTGGTTCCACCCGCCACGGAGTGAACCATGTCCTTCACCGAAACCTGCCAGCGCATCGTGCGCGACCCCCTGCTGTCACCGGCCCAGAAGAGCCACGCCCTGGCGCTCGCCGCCGAAAACGCGTTGCCTTACCCCGAGTTGCCTGCCGCCGTGCAGGATGCCATGGCACAAGGGGTGCTGTGCGACATGTTCGAGGGACACGCTCCCCACAAACCGCGCTATGTGCTGCCGGATTACGAGCGGTTTCTGCGCCAGGGCTCGGCCTGGCTGGAGCTGGCGCCCCCCCTGGACTTCGACGAGGCCCTCGATGCCCTGCGCATCCTCTACCATCACGTGCCCTCCGTCACCGGCATGCCGGTCTGGCTGGGGCGCCTCGATCACCTGCTGCTGCCCTTCGTCGGTGAGCTGGATGATGAAATGCTCCATCGCAAGCTGAAGGCCTTCTGGATCTATCTGGATCGGGTGCTGCCGGATGCCTTCATGCACGTCAACATCGGCCCCGACGACAACCGGATCTGCCGGCTGATCCTGCGCATCGACAGGGAACTCCAGCAGGTGGCGCCGAATCTCAGTCTGTTCCACGACCCGGTGCAGACTCCGGACAGCCTGTTGCTGCAAGGGGTCGAGAACATCTCGGCCTGCAGCAAGCCCCACATCGTCAACTATCCGCTGCACAGGGACACCTTCGACGAACGCGGCTTTGGCATCGTCAGTTGCTACAATGCCCTGCCCCTGGGGGGCGGTGCCAATACCCTGGTGCGCCTTTCCCTCAAGGGCGTGGCCGGGCAGAGCGCAGGGGTTGAGGATTTCATGGCGCGCACACTGCCTCACTATTGCGAGCAGGCCTCGCGGCTCATCGAGGCGCGCGCCGCCTTCCTGCACCGGGAGTCGGGTTTCTTCGACAGCTTCCTGGTGGAGGAGGGGCTGATCGAGGAGACGCGCTTCGTCCCCATGTTCGGCATCTTTGGCATGGCGGAGGCGGTGAACCTGCTGATGGAGAAGGGAGGCTTGCCGTGGCGCTATGGCCATGACGATGAGGCCAACCAGCTTGGCTATCGCATCTCGGCCCGCCTCTCCGAGTGGGTGGCCAGGAGGGGCCAGACCCATGCCTGGGGCGGCCGCGCCCTGCTCCACGCCCAGGGGGGACTCAGCGTGGACAGGGGCGTGACCCCGGGGGTACGGATCCCCTATGGCGAGGAGCCGGATCCCGCCAGTCACCTGCTGGCCCTGGCGCCCCACCACGGCTTTTATCACTCCGGGATCAGCGAGATCCTGACCCTGGATCCCACCATACGCCAGAACCCGCAGGCGCTGCTGCAACTCTGCAAGGGGGCCTTCGCCCTCGGCATGCGCGAATTCAGTGCCAACGTGGCGGACAGCGATCTGGTACGGGTGACCGGCTACATGATCCGCAAGCGCGATGTGGCCCGCTTCGCGGCAGAAGGCTCGCGGCTGCAGACCACCTGCCTCGGCGCCGAGGCGAGCGAGCTGACCGGGATCCGCCAGCGGGCACCGCGGGTGGTGGCTATCGAGACCCTCTTGAATGAGCACTGAGAACGGCAGGCAGAAGGGGGCCGAGTTCAGGGCGACGGTGAGCCGCTGGCTGCCCTTCTCCTGCGTGGACGGCCCCGGCAACCGGCTGGTGCTGTTTTTGCAGGGCTGCAACTTCCGCTGCCCCGGCTGCCACAACCCCCACACCATGGGGTTGTGCGATCACTGCGGTGACTGCGTGCCCGGTTGCCCGGGCAGAGCCCTGGCGATGCAGGAGGGGCGGGTGAGCTGGCAAGCCGAGCTTTGTGCCCACTGCGACCGTTGCCTCGATGTCTGCCCTCGCCACGCCAGCCCCAAGACGCGCCAGATGTCGGTGGCCGAGGTGCTGGCCCTGCTGCGCCGCTATGGCCCGCTGCTCACCGGCGTCACCGTCTCCGGCGGGGAGGCGACCACCCAGTTGCCGTTCGTGATCGCCCTGTTCACGGCCATCAAGGCTGCGCCGGATCTGGCCCGTCTCACCTGCCTGCTCGACAGCAACGGATCCCTGGGGGAAACGGGTTGGCAGCGGCTGTTGCCGGTGCTGGATGGCGCCATGATAGACCTCAAGGGGTGGCGCGAGCCTGTGCATCTGGCCCTGACCGGGCGGGGCCGCGAGCGGGTGCTGGCATCGCTGCAACTGCTGGCGCAGGCGGGCAAGCTGGCGGAGGTGCGGCTGTTGCTGGTGCCGGGGCGGAGCGATTTTCTCGATGCCACCGGCGCGCTGGAGGAGGCGTTGACGACCTTCTTGCTGTCGCTGGGGCCCGTGCCCATCCGCCTCAACGGCTTTCGCCACCACGGGGTGCGAGGGGAGGCGCTGTCATGGCCAGAAGCCGGGTCGGCTGACCTGACTGTGCTGGCCAACGCATTGAAGGCCAAGGGATTTGGGTCGGTGATGCTGCCTGCGATCTGAGCTCTGCGGCACGTCGGGATGCTGAGACCCGATATGACGCAACTGTGAACTCTGTCTATAGGGGCTGTCCGAGGGGACGGCTAGAATGGGCAAACCGTCCATCACCAACAGATACCCATGAGTGAATCCAACGCCCTTTATCGAGTGCAGTTCATTTGTCACAGCGAGCGTTACGAAGTCTATGTAAGAGAGGTGAATCAGGGCCAGCTGTTCGGCTTCATCGAGATCGCCCACTTCGTGTGGGACAACCACACGGCGCTCATCGTCGACCCCAGCCACGAGAAGCTGAAGAGCGAATTTGCCGACGTCACCCGCACCCTTATTCCCATGCACCACGTGCTGCGGGTCGATCAGGTGCGCAAGCAGGGGGCCGCCCGCATCACCGAACTGGGCAACAACGTCACCTCTTTCCCAGGCCCCATCTATACCAAGAAGCCCTGAGTCCTGCCACCAGGCATCATTGTGGGGCGTCCAGCTCCCGGGCCAGTTGCATGATGCGCTGACGGAACCAGCGCAGGGCGGGATCTTCCCCCAGGGGGCCATACCACACCAGGCTGTGGGTCACGGCGCCGTAATCGAAGGGAACGGGGCGGCTCACCAGCCCCTGGGTACAAGCCCGGGTAGCCCAGCCCTTCACGGCCGTGAGAATGAGATCGCTCTGGCGCAGCAGGGCGGCGGCGCTGCCAAAATCCGGCAGGGTGGCCCCCAGTCTGCGCCGTACCTGGCGCTGGGCCAGACTCTGCTCGAAGAAGGGATCGGCCAGCTCCTGATCGCGAATGGCGATGTGGCGCCAGCTCAGGTAGGCATCGAGATCCCAGGGGCACATCAACGCCGGATGTTCCGCGCGCATCAGGCAGACCAGCTCGTCCTCCCGCAAGGTTTCCCAGACGAGGCCGGACTGATTGACCCCGGGCTGGCTCTGATCGTGGGGCAGGATCACGAAGTCGAGCTTGCCCGCCGCCAGAGCAGCCAGTCCCTGCTCGTCCTTGTTACGCACGACGGGCATCAGCCCCGGCACCTCCTGCATCAACTGACCCAGTACGGCCCCCATGGGCCAGATCATGCTGCTCTCCCGCATCGCCAGGTTCAGCTCCCCCTGCCAGTTGGCAGGGGCAAATCCTTCCTGGCTGGTGAGGCCGTTGAGCTCCCCCAGCAGGCGGCGCAGCGTCGGGCCGAGGCGTTCGGCAAACGGGGTCAGCAGCAACTGGTTGCCCTGGCGGTAGAGCAGTTGATCCCCCAGCAGTTCGCGCAACTGGTTGAGGGTCTTGCTGACAGTGGAGGGGGTGGTGCAGAGGCGCTCGGCGCTGCGGGTGACACTGCGGGTGTCGAGCAGCAGATGCAGGGTCACCAGGTGGCGACCGCCGAGGCGGGAGAGGGCAATGAGATCCATCACGGTTCCACGGGCAAGGGGACAAATGAAAAGCCCCGCCTGAGCGGGGCTTGCGGGCTTAGCCCTTGAGCACGGCGGCCATGGCGTCGGCCACGTAGTCGACGTTGCGGCTGTTGAGGCCCGCCACGCACATGCGACCGGAGCGCACCAGGTAGACGGCGAACTCTTCCCGAAGGCGGTCCACCTGCTCCGGCGTGAAGCCGGTGTAGCTGAACATGCCGCGCTGGTTGATGAAGTAACTGAAGTCGCGGCCCGGCACCTTGGCACTCAGCACCTCGAACAGCTTCTGGCGCATGGCCTTGATGCGGGTGCGCATCTCGGTCACCTCACCGACCCACATGGCGTGCAGTTCGGGCTGGCTCATCACAGCCGCGGTGATCTGACCGCCGTGGGTGGGGGGGCTGGAGTAGTTGCGGCGCACGGTGGCCTTCATCTGGCCGAGCACCCGGCTCGCCTCTTCGGCATCCTGGCAGATGACCGACAGGCCGCCGCAGCGCTCGCCGTAGAAGGAGAGGTTCTTGGAGAAGGAGTTGCTGACGAAGAAGCTGACACCGGCGGCCACCATGGCGCGGATGGCATAGGCATCCTCTTCCAGCCCGTCACCGAAGCCCTGATAGGCGATGTCCATGAAGGGGATCAGGTTCTTCTCGACCACCAGGGCGATCACCTGGTCCCACTGGGCACGGGAGAGATCCACCCCGGTCGGGTTGTGGCAGCAGGGGTGCAGCAGCACGATGCTTTTCGCAGGCAGGCTGCTCAGGCAGTCGATCATGGCGTCGAACTGCACGCCGCCGGTGGCCGCATCGTAATAGGGGTAGTCGTGCACCTTGATGCCGGCCCCCTCGAACATCGCCTTGTGGTTGTCCCAGGTGGGATTGCTGACCCACACCTCGGAGGTCGGGAAGTAGCGCTTGAGCAGATCGGCACCGATCTTCAGGGCGCCGGAGCCGCCGATGGTCTGGATGGTGGCGATGCGACCCGCCTTGACCGCTTCATGCTCGGCGCCAAACAGCAGGTGCTGCACCGCGGTGCGGTAGTTGGCGGCGCCTTCCATCGGCTGGTAGGGGCGCGGGGCCGGGGCGGCGGCGCGCTGCGCTTCGGCCTGCTGCACCGACGGCAGCAGCGGAATGCGGCCCTGCTCGTCGTAATAGAGGCCAATCCCCAGGTTCACCTTCTGCTCGCGGGTATCTTTATGGAAGGTCTCGACTAGCGTCAGTATGGGGTCGCCAGCATAGGCATCGACGTGTTCAAACATGGGGGGTCCTTGAAGTTGACTGTCCAATTCGGCCGGCCATCAGCCGGGCCGATATGATGGCGCAATCCAGAGGTGGCCTCAAGTTGTTCGAGATGGCGACAGGGCTGACAAAGTCTGTCGCAGTGGTAAGCGCGGGGCCCTTGTCAGGATCCTGCATCCCGTCTGCACGTTCCCCCCATTTTGTCAGAGAAGGCTGCCTTATCGGGATCGTTTGGATAATATATGGATACATACGGCCCCTCTCACTCCCCTTACACCCATCCGGGGAAGTCAGGTTCAGCGCCACCTGAGACAAATTAATAGTTGCATAATAGTCAGGCTATTATTTTGACAACCATTGCAGTGTGCCCGGCCCCTTCGGGGGGCCCACGATAACAGGTGACTCATCGCCGATGACCCGACACGTTTCTGATGCCGATTCTCCCTGGCTGGACTGGCACGGCCTGGGTGGCTGGAATGTCTATTTTCTTGCCAAGTTCGCCCTGCTCTGGGGGGGATATCTCAACTTCCACCCCCTGATCAACCTGGTGTTTGCCGCCTTCCTGATCTTTCCCCTGCCAAGGGCCGGGTGGCGCCGTGCGCGGCACTGGCTGGCGTTGCCGGTGGGGGCGGGGATCTTCTATCACGATACCTGGTTGCCGGGGATAGAGAGCATTCGTGCCCAGGGCAGCCAGGTCTTCTCCTTCACCCTGGACTACTGGCTGGAGCTGCTCGGGCGCTTCATCAACTGGGAGATGGTGGGTATCGGCTTCGTGATGCTGACCCTCTACCTCTTCATCGCCCAGTGGCTGCGCTTCACCCCCTGGATCCTGCTGGCGCTGCTCTGGCTCTGGGTCTCGCCCCAGGTGAGCAATCCCTTCGCGAGCAGCAAGGGGGCGAGCGAGCACGCCCTGAACACGTCCCGGGAGGAGACCCGCTCTTCAGTGCTGCCCATGGAGGAGCAGCTTGACCAGAGTGCCCCGCCGACCAACGAGAACCTCAACGCCTATCTCGATGACTTCTATCGGGAGGAGCAGGAGAGACTGGTGCACTTCCCGGAGAGCCTGCCAGCCCAGGCGACCCCCTTCGATGTGCTCATCATCAATGTCTGCTCCCTGGCCTGGCATGACGTGGAGGCGAGCGGCCTGACCGGGCATCCGGTCTGGTCCCACTTCGACATTCGCTTCAACCGCTTCAACTCCGCCACTTCCTAAAGCGGCCCGAGCTCCATTCGCCTGCTGCGGGCCAGTTGCGGGCAGACCAGCCACCAGGGGCTCTATGTGACGGCGCCGAAGCAGTGTCTGCTGTTCGAGAATCTGGCCCAGCTCGGCTTTGCCAAACAGGTGGCCATGGATCACTCGGGGGATTTTGGCAACTACCTGACCGGCCTGCAGCAGTATGCCGGGCTGGATGTGACCCCCATGGACAAGAAGGTGCTGGCCCATGATCTCGCCTCCTTCGATGGCGAACCCATCTATCGCGGGGATGCCCTGTTCGGCCGCTGGCTGAACGAGCGGACACAGAGTCAGGCGGCACGCAACGTCACCTTCTTCAACCTCATCGCCCTGCACGATGGCAACCGCTATGTGGCGAGCCGCCAGATAGCGCCCTACAAGGAGAGGCTCAAGACCCTGCTGGATCAGCTGGACGACTTCATGACGACGCTGGAGCAATCCGGCCGCAAGGTGGCCGTGGTGATGGTGCCTGAGCACGGCGCCGCTCTCACCGGCGACAAGATGCAGATGGCCGGGCTGCGGGACATTCCCAGCCCGAGCATCACCCAGGTGCCGGTGGGGATTGCCCTGCTCGGTACCAAGGCGCCCCATGAAGCGACCCGCAACGTGGACACCCCCAGCAGCTTCCTGGCGGTATCAGAACTGGTCTCCAGGCTGGTGGGGAAGGATGTGTTCGGGAGCGAGACCATCGATTGGGATGCCCTGCTGGGCGACCTGCCGCAGACCCCGCCGGTGTCCGAGAACCAGGGCTCGGTGGTGATCGAATATCAGGGCAAGTACCACATCAAGCTGGGGCAGGGGGACTGGGTCCCCTATCCCCAATGAGACCGGAAGTGACGATGCGCAGCGAACGGCAATCAGACATGCAGACCCCCTTCGGGGTCCCAGTGGAGGGCACGGTGATCAATGACGTGGCCATGGTCCAGCAGGCCTTTGGTGTCAGCCTCTCCTACCAGGATATTGCCGCCAGGGAGCGGCTCGCCGCCTTGTGCGCACGCTTCCCCCTGCTGGCGGAGGTGGCAGTGAAAGGGCCCGAGGGGACTGGCGAGGGGAGGTCTGCATGAAGGTGATCGCCCTGCAGGGGATCCGGGGAGGTGTGGGGACCACCGCCATCGTGGCCGGACTGGCCCAGGCTGCCCATGAGCAGGGGGCAAAGGTGCTGGCGGTGGATCTCTGCCCGGACAACCAGCTTGGCATCCACCTTGGCCTGCCCCATGACGATCCGGGAGGCTGGAGCCGGCTGACCCAGCCGGCGCGGGAGTGGCGCGGTGCGCTTCACCGCCGGGAGGAGGGACTGGATCTGCTCTCCCATGGCGGAGGGGAGGGGACGTCGGCCGAGTGGCTGGCGGGAATCGATGGCTATGATCTGGTGCTGCTGGATCTGCCCCTGGGCATGGCCCCCGTCATTCCCTGCAGGCGCTTGCTGGTGGTCAATGCGGATGCCAACTGCCATGTGCGGCTTCACCGCCACCCCTGGGCGGCCGATGAGCGTCTGCTGGTGACCCAGTTCTCCAGCCAGCGGGCCCTGCAGCAGGGGCTGCTGGATCTCTGGCTGGCAGGGGGGCTCCCTCTGCTCAATCTTCATCTGCACAGGGACGAAGCCATGGCGGAGGCCATGGCCGCCAAGCTGCCGGTCGGCCGCTATGCGCCCACCAGTCTGGTTGCCCACGAGCTGGCCGCCCTGGCGACCTGGTGTCTGGCAGAGGGGGAGGCGCCCCGATGAGAGTGCGGCTGCTGACGCCGGCTGCGGGCCTCTGGTGCTCGCAGCGCTATCGCGCACTGCGCGAGCGGGGGGCTTCCCGCCCGGGGGCGGCCGCATTGACCCTGGGCTGGCTGCTGGCCTGGGTTATCTTCCCCCTCGAGCGTCATGGCTGGCAATGGGTGCTGGGCCATGCCCGGGGGCTCTATCCCCAGCTGACGCACCCCCGGGTGGGGGATCCCCTGCGCGTTCTGTTGCAGAGCCTCTGGATGATAGTGCGTCGCCCACAGCCCATCCCTCTGCGCTGGCCTGCCTCCTGGCAGCGGATCTGGCATAGGGGCACTCAGGCTCTCGGGGCCTTCCTGGCCCGCCAGGAGGAGAAAGGGCTGGCCGCCGCCAGGGCAACGCCCCGCGAGGCGCGCTGGAAGAGCGTGCTGCTCTGCGTGGTGGCCGGGAGCCTCTCCCTGCTCTGCGTCACCCAGCCGTTCACCCTGCAGGCGCAACTGGTGTTCGTCCTCTTGCTGGCGGCCATGGCCTTCATCCTGCGGGCCGTGCCGGGCCGTTATCCCATGCTGATGATGATGGTGCTCTCCCTCACCATCTCCTGCCGCTACATCTGGTGGCGCTACACCTCGACCCTCGACTGGTTCGATCCCGTCAGCCTGGCCTGCGGCCTGCTGCTGCTGGCCGCCGAGACCTATGCCTGGCTGGTGCTGCTGCTCGGCTACTGGCAGACCGCATGGCCCCTGCACCGCCCTCCGGCACAACTGCCGGCGGATCCGGCCCAGTGGCCCAGCGTGGATCTGATGATCCCCACCTACAACGAGGATCTCGCCATCGTGAAGGGGACTGTCTACGCCGCCATGGGGCTCGACTGGCCCGCCGACAAGCTGACCATCTGGCTGCTTGACGACGGGGGGCGGGCAGCGTTTCGCGACTTCGCCGAGGAGGCCGGGATCCGCTATGTGGCCCGGTCGACCCATGAGCACGCCAAGGCGGGCAACATCAATCACGCCCTCAAGATGGCCACCGGGGATCTGGTCGCCATCTTCGACTGTGACCACCTGCCGACCCGCTCCTTCCTGCAGATGACGGTGGGCTGGTTCTACCGGGATCCCCGTCTGGGCGTGGTCCAGACCCCCCACCACTTCTTCTCCGCCGATCCGTTCGAACACAACCTGCAACGGTTTCGCAAGATGCCGAACGAGGGGGCTCTCTTCTACGGCCTGGTGCAGGATGGCAACGACATGTGGGATGCCAGCTTCTTCTGCGGCTCCTGCGCCGTCATCAAGCGCACTGCCCTTGACGAGATCGGCGGCATCGCGGTGGAGACGGTCACCGAGGATGCCCACACCTCCCTGCGGCTGCACCGCCTCGGCTACACCTCGGCCTATATCCGGATCCCGCTGGCGGCGGGGCTGGCCACCGAAAGCCTCTCTGCCCACATCGGTCAGCGCATCCGGTGGGCGCGCGGCATGGTGCAGATCCTGCGTCTGGACAACCCCCTCTTCGGCAAGGGGCTCAAGCTGGGGCAGCGGCTGTGCTACTTCAATGCCATGCTGCACTTCCTCTCGGGCATACCGAGGCTCATCTTCCTGACGGCGCCGCTCGCCTTCCTGATCCTGCACGCCTACATCATCTATGCCCCGGCGGCGGCCATCGCCCTCTACATGTTGCCGCACATCTTCCACAGCGCCCTGACCAACTCCCGGTTGCAGGGCAACGTGCGGCACTCCTTCTGGGGCGAGGTCTATGAGACGGTGCTGGCCTGGTACATCGCCAGGCCGACCACGGTGGCACTGTTTGCACCCCACAAGGGGACGTTCAACGTGACCGCCAAGGGGGGGATGACGGAGGAGGTGTTCCTCGATCTGTCGGTCTCCCGCCCCTATCTGCTGCTGATCCTGCTCAATCTGTGCGGGCTGGGGTTCGGCCTCTGGCGCATCGGCACCGGCCCTGCCGACGAGGTGCCGACCCTGATCCTCAGCATGATCTGGACCCTCTACAACATGACCATACTGGGCGGCGCCCTGGCGGTGGCCTTCGAGTCGCGGCAGGTCCGTGCCAACCCCAGGGTGGAGATGGTGATGCCGGCGGCCATCAGGCTGGCGAACGGTCACCTCTACCCCTGTACCGTCAGGGATTACTCCAACGGGGGGGTCGGGGTGCTGCTCGAGGCGCCCTTGCCCCTGGCCGACAAGGAGAGGGTCTGGTTGCTGCTGCGCCATGACCAGCGGGAGCAGGCGTTCGCCGCCAAGGTGCAGCGGGTGTTCGGCTGCAAGCTGGGACTGGAGCTGGAACCCATGGCGCAGGCGCAGCATGCCGAGTTCATCCAGTGCACCTTCGCCCGGGCCGATACTTGGTCCCTGTGGCAGCAGCGTCTGGGCAAGGATCGCCCCCTCCACAGCCTGCTCGACATTACCCTGCTCGGCTGGGGGGCTTACTGGCGTCTGGCCCGTACCTCACCCATCGGCTTTGTTTGTATCCTCCTCGAGAAGCTGGCTCGCTGGCTCCTCTCCTTCGTTCCCCGTCGCGTCTCCCCAGATTTCCGGGCCGGGACTCCGACCTCACAGACAGTGAAAGGATGATGAAACCACAACGCTACCTTATTCCTCTCCTGCTGATGGCGCAGGGTGCGACCGCCGCCGAGGCCGTCGGCCCCCTGCCGCCCGTTCCCGCTCCGGTGCGCACCCAGGGGATGAGCTTCGAACAGATGGCATCATCGCCAGGCACCCTCTCCCTGCGCGGCAATGCGCCAGACGGACTGGCCGACTTCACCGTGCGGCGGGACGAGGTGGTGACCCGGGCCACCCTGGATCTGAACTTCACGCCATCGCCCTCCCTGCTGCCGCTCATCTCCCAGGTCAAGGTCTATCTCAATGACGAGCTGATGGGGGTGACGGCCCTCAACCAGGATCAGATGGGGACGATGACCCATGCCAGCATCGAGCTGGATCCCCGCTATGCCAAGGATTTCAACCGCCTCAAGGTGAGCTTCGTCGGCCACTATCGGAAAGTGTGCGAGAACCCGGCGAGCGATACCCTCTGGCTCAACGTCAACCGGGACAGCAAGCTGACCCTGCAGTTGCAGACCCTGCCGGTGCGCAACGAGCTCTCCTTCTTCCCCATGCCGTTCCTCGACGTGCGGGACAATGGCAAGCTGACTCTGCCCATGGTGTTCACGGGCTCAGTGCCCCCGGAGCAGCAGCAGGCGGCGGCGGTGCTGGCCTCCTGGTTCGGCACCAAGGCCCAGTGGCGGGGCCAGCATTTCCCGGTGCTCATCAACCAGTTGCCCGATCGCAACGCCGTGATCTTTGCCACCAATGACGCGCGTCCCGATTTCCTGGTGGACTATCCCGAGGTGAAGGGGCCCACCATCGACATGATCAGCTCCCCCGACAACCCCTATGTGAAGCTGCTGCTGATCCTGGGGCGGGATCAGCAGGATCTGCTGACGGCGGTGCAGGGGCTGGCGCGAGGCGATGTCATGCTGCGTGGCCAGAGCGTCATGGTGGACGAGGTGAAGCCGCTCTCCCCGCGTCAACCCTACGACGCCCCGAACTGGGTGCGACTGGATCGCAAGATGCGCTTTGATGAGCTCACGGAGTACCCGGACCAATTGCAGGCAACGGGACGCACGCTGTGGCCCATGAGCCTGACGCTGCGCCTGCCGCCGGATCTCTATCTGCTGGGGGAGAACGGCATCAGGACGGAGCTGAAGTATCACCACACCTCGCCCACCCTGCGCGACGGTTCCCGGCTGGATGTGGGGGTCAACGGCCAGCTCATGAAGTCGTTCACGCTCGAGCCCGGCGAGATCAAGAGTGAGCGGTTGCTGACCCTGCCGCTCTGGTTTGCCGACGACGGCGACACCATGGCGCTGCGCATGCCCGGGCTCAAGACCACCCAGGCCAACAGCCTGAGCTTCTCGTTCGAGTATGCCCAGCAATACATGGGAGGAACGGAGGATGGCCGTTGCGACCTGGTGATGCCGCCAGCCCATCAGGTGCGCATCGACGAGGGCTCCACCATCGACTTCACCGGCTATCGCCACTTCATCGAGATGCCCGACCTCAAGGCGTTCGCCTATGCCGGCTTCCCGTTCAGCCGGATGGCGGATCTCGCCGACACCCAGATTGTCATGCCGGCCAGACCCCATCCCGGGCAGATCACCACCTTGCTCGATGCCGTCGGTGCCATCGGGGCTGAGACCGGGTATCCGGCGCTCTCCCTGCAGGTTCTGGACGACTGGGAGCGGGCGCGCACCGCGGATCGGGATACCCTGCTCATCGGCACCCTGCCGGAGGAGTTTCGAGGGGATCTGGCTCCCGACGCCCTGCTGCAATCCACGCGCAGCTGGGTCAACGAGCCAACCCGCCAGCACAAGGGGGATCTGCTGCACACCATGGCCGATCGCCAGCCCCAGGCCCGAGTGGGCATGACGGGCAACCGGGCCATCGCCGTCATCCTGGGGCTGCAATCGCCGACCCATGATCAGCGCAGCCTGGTGGCCTTGCTGGCGGATGGACCGGCGGGGGTCACATTGCTCAATGATGCCCTGCAGACCCGGACCCTGCGCGATCAGGTGGCAGGCTCGGTGGCCATCATCCGGGAATCCGGGGTGAAGAGCCTGGTGGTGGGGGATCGCTACGAGGTGGGCTACCTGCCGTGGTGGGAGCGTCTCTGGCAACTGTTTGCCCGTTATCCGGTGCGTCTTGCCGGGCTGACCCTGCTCTGCATGCTGGTACTGGGCTGGGGCCTGCGGGTGCTGCTTGCCAGTGCCAGCCGCCGCCGTCTGAAGGAAGATTAAGAGATGACTCAGATGAAAAATGTCTGTGGTGCCCTGCTCCTCTGGGCCCTTTGTTCCCTCCCGGCGGAGGCCGTCTGCCACTGGCCGGAGTGGGATCACTTTCGCCAGCACTACATCAGCGAAGAGGGCAGGGTCATCGACCCTGCCGACGGGCGCCGCATCACCACCTCGGAAGGCCAGAGCTATGCCCTCTTCTTCGCCCTGGTCAACGATGACAGGGAGACCTTTGCCCGCCTGCTCGACTGGACGGAGCGGCAGCTCGCCCGCGGGGATCTGACCGGCTTCCTGCCATCCTGGCTCTGGGGCAGGCAGCAGGACGACAACTGGGGCGTGCTGGACGCGAACAGCGCGTCGGATTCGGATCTCTGGATAGCCTACAGCCTGCTGGAGGCGGGTCGCCTGTGGGACAACCACAGCTACTCTGCCCTCGGCACCCTGTTGCTGCGCCGCATCGCCCGGGAAGAGGTCGCCACGCTGCCGGGTCTCGGCCCCGTGTTGCTGCCCGGGGCGAAAGGCTATGAGGGGGAGGGACGCTGGACTCTCAATCCCAGCTATCTGCCTCCACAACTGCTGGCCAGATTCGCCTCCTTCCAGGGGCCCTGGGGCGAGATGCGGGCCCTCTTGCCCAAGCTGTTGCAGGAGAGTGCGCCCCGTGGCTTTGCCCCGGACTGGGTGGACTGGCAGGCCGACAAGGGATGGCAGGTGACGGCGGACAAGGGCGACATCGGTGGCTATGACGCCATCCGCGTCTATCTCTGGCTCGGCATGTTGAGCGAGGAGGATCCCGCCAGGGCTTCCCTGGTGGCCCATTTTGCCCCCATGCTGGCGCAGCTGACCGAATCGGGTCATCTTCCCGAGCGGGTCTCCAGCCAAAGTGGTCAGGTTCAGGGCAAGGGGCCGAGCGGCTTTGCCGCCGCCCTCCTGCCCCTGTCACGGGGCTTGCCGGCGCAGGTCACCTTGCGCAAGCAGGTCTCCGATCACGGGCTGGATGCGGATGCCTACTACGGCAGCGTGCTGACCCTGTTCGGCGCAGGCTGGGATCAGGGGCGTTATCGCTTTGCCGCCGACGGTACCCTGCAGCCGGATTGGAGCGAATCATGTCAGGCAGAGTGACCCTGGGGTGCCTGTTCGCCTGCCTGATGAGCGGAGCCCTGGCGCAAGGGACGGTACAGCCGGTGGCCTGGCTGCTGGAGCAGGTCAGGATTGGCGAGGCCCGTGGGCGGGAAGATCTCGTCAGCAACAGCCTCTATTCCCTCTCCCTGGTGGAGCCTGATCATCCGGAGCTGCTGGCAGCCCAGGCCCGTCAGGCCCTGCGCCAGGGCAAGGTCAAGGAGGCCGGGGCACTGCTGGCCCGCCTTGGCAAGCAAGACCCCGACTCTGCGCTCTATCGTCAGGGCATGGCCAATCTGGCCCTGAACGAACCGGCCAGGCGCCAGCAACTGCAACAAGCCAGGCTGCTGACCAGCGCCGGCAGGCTGGAGGAGGCCGAGCGTCTCTATCGCTCCCTGTTCTCAGGTGACTTGCCCCCCAATCTCGACGTGGCGGTGGATTATGCCCTGTTGCAGACACGGATCCCGGCCATGAAGGCGAAGGGGCTGGCGGCCCTGGAGGCACTCAACCGGCAATATCCGGGTGAGCCCAGAGTGCGGGGCGGGCTGGCTCGCCTCTATCTGGCGGAGGGTCGGCGCCAGGGGGCGCAGAACCTGTTGCGCGAGATGGCGCGAGATCCCTATCAGCGGGACGAGGCCGCCGAGATCTGGCTCGCGGACATCGAATCCCTGCCCATCGGTCCCGGGAGCATCGCTGCCTTGCAGGAGTACATGGTGCTCTTTGGCGAAGGGGATACCACCAAGGCGGAACAGCTGCTCGCGGCCCAGGAGGAGAAGTGGGCCTCGCCCGCCTATCGTGCACGCCAGTCGGCGCTCGCAAGCACGGCGGGAGGTGGTGCCTCCATCTCCCGCTTGCAGCGTGCCCTGGCTGCCAACCCGGGGGATCCCGAACTCATGGGGGCCCTCGGGCAGGCCTACTCCCGCAACGATCAACGAGCGCTGGCCATCGCCCAGTTTGAATGGGTGCTGGCACACCCCGAGGTGACCGACAAGGACAAATGGCGCAGCCTGCTGGCCACCAACCGCTACTGGCTGCTGGTGAGCCAGGGGCGCAGCGCCCTGGAACGGGAGCAGTGGGATGAGGCGGCGACCCTGTATCGCCGTGCCATCGCCCAGGATGGGCGTGAGCCCGAAGCCTGGCTGGGGCTCGGAGACAGCGAGCGTGGCCGCCATCGCGATGCCGACGCGGAGTCCGCCTACCGCAAGGCGCTCGCCATGGGGAGCGCGCGGGAGCGGGCACTGGCCCGCCTGTTCGATCTCTACAAGGAGCAGGATCCGGCGCGGGCCCTGGCCCTGCTGGAGCAGCAGGGCCCCCCCGGGATGCAGGCCGAAGGGCGGCGGCTCAAGGCCGGGCTGTTGCAGGAGGAGGCCGATCAGCTCGATCGGGCCGGCAAGGTGGCGGCGGCGCTGCGCCTTCGCGAGCAGGCACTCGCGCTGACCCCGGAAGAGGTGTGGCTGGCCTATCGAGTGGCCGATACCCGGGCCCGCCTCGGGGAAGCCGGGAGCGGGGAGCGGCTCTTGCGGGAACGGCTGGCGGCGCGGCCCCAGGACGCCACCCTGCGCTACGCCACCGCCCTCTATCTCTCGGGGCAGGACAAGACGGTGGAGGCGAGAGGGGTGCTGGCCGCCATCCCTAGGTCCGGCTGGACACAGGACATGGATGCGCTGGATCGGCGCCTCGCCCGCGGCGAGGTGCTCGCCAGGGCGAGGGCGAGTCACGAGGCCGGGGATGATGAGGGGGCCGAACGCCTGCTTCAGCCGTTGCAGCCGGATGAAGAGGCGAGCCTGATGCTGGCGGAGTGGGCCACGGATCGGGGGGCCTATGCACTGGCGGAGCAGCGCTATCAGGAGGTGCTTGCCCGCACGCCGCAACAGCCCGAGGCCAGGCTCGGCATGGCCGAACTGGCCAGGGCCAGGGGCGATCTGGCAAAGGCCCGTCACTGGCTGCCCGCCTGGCCGGTCAGCCCGCTGCCCCCGGAGGGGGCCAACTACTACCGCCGGGTAGCCAATCTCTATCAGGCGCTGGGAGAGGGCGAGACAGCCCGCGCCATCTTCACCGACTACGAACCCCTGGTGGCGATGCAACCGGCCTCCCAGCAGACGGCGCTGTTCTGGCGCGATGCCGCCCGCCAGCGCGTTGCCGAGCATGATGTGGAAGGGGCTCTGGTGCGGGATCGCAAGGGGCTGGTGGCCGCAGGTCTGGCCCCCCGCGAGGATCTGGAGGGGGGCGAGCTGACCCGGCTGGCACGCAGTCAGGATGGGGAGGGGTGGCTGGCATCCGGCCTGCGCAGCGATCTCGACAGGCACTACCGGCAGAGCCAGACCACCTTCTCCCTCGACAGCGATTACTGGGGCTCCAGCGGTACCGGGGGCTACTCGGATCTGCGGGCGCTGACCCAGATGGCGCAACTGGATACGCCGCTGGCCGGTGGTACCGCCTTCGGCCGCCTTGAACTGGTCGACATGGATGCCGGAGATCTGCCGGACTCCCCTTACCGGGCGCAGTTCGGTACCTGTGTGGCCAGGGACTGTCGCGGGGACGCGCACCAGCAGAGCCGGGGGACCACCCTGGCGGCAGGCTGGCAGCGGGGGGCCTGGGCGTTCGATCTGGGGACCACGCCCCTCGGTTTCGAGGTGGTGGACTGGGTTGGTGGCGCCACCTTGACCGGTGACTGGCACACGCTGGGGTGGGGGATGACCCTCTCGCGTCGGCCCGTCAGCAGCTCGCTGCTCTCCTATGGGGGAACGGTGGATCCGGGCACGGGCATCAGCTGGGGCGGGGTGCGGGCGAACGGGATGCGCCTCGATCTCAGCCGGGATCTGGGAGGGGCCGTCGGGTTCTGGGGCAGCGCCCAGCAGCACCTGCTGACCGGCAAGAACGTGCCCGACAACTGGCGCACCCGGCTCATGGGAGGCGGCTACTACAAGCTGGTCAACGAGACCCATCGCCGTGCCAGCGTGGGGCTCAGCACCATGCTGTGGCACTACCAGCAGGATCTGGGGGGCTATACCCTGGGGCAGGGGGGTTATTACAGCCCGCAGGGGTACTTCTCGCTCTCGGTGCCGGTCAGCTACCGGCAGCGTACCCCGGACTGGTCATGGGAGCTGGGGGGATCGGGATCCTGGTCCTACGCCCGAACCGACGACAGCCGTCGCTACCCGCTGGAAGGCCTGCTGCCCGCCGGTTTGCCAGACAGAAATGCGCCTGTGAAAGGGGGCAGTAGCAGTGGATTCGGCTACACCCTGAATGGCGTGGTGGAACACAGGCTGACGGAACACTGGCGCATCGGTGGCCGGGTGGACATCCAGCAGGCGGATGACTATGCCCCCAGCCATGTCACCCTGTTCCTGCGCTACACCTTCAAGCCCTGGCAAGGGGATCTCGACATGCCGCCAAGGCCTCTCACTCCCTACGCGGACTTCGACTGACAGAGGCGCCCGTCATCACCGGGCGCCCTTATTTCAGATAGGAACGCAGTACCCTCACCACCTGATCCAGATCGTCCAGCCGCTCGGCATGGGTCGCCTCCTCGGCGCCAAGATGCTCGCGCATGTGCCCCTCCAGCACCTCCAGCATCAGGCCGTTGACGGCGCCGCGGATGGCGGCGATCTGCTGCAGGATGGCGGCGCAGTCTGTTTCCTGTTCCAGGGCGCTCTCCAGGGCGCCGGTCTGCCCCTTGATGCGCCTGACCCGTGCCAGCAACTTCTTCTTGTCGTG
Source organism: Aeromonas sp. s4 (assembly GCF_040907855.1). Classification (NCBI taxonomy): domain Bacteria; kingdom Pseudomonadati; phylum Pseudomonadota; class Gammaproteobacteria; order Aeromonadales; family Aeromonadaceae; genus Aeromonas; species Aeromonas sp. s4. The sequence continues at coordinate 31,808 of NZ_JBFOCP010000040.1, forward strand.
AACCGTGTGTGACATGCAGGATCCTCTCGATCAATAAAACTATACTGGGGTATAGTATATAGCATCCTCGTTTTCAGGAGAAATCCATGCCATCCCTCGCCTCATCCCACTGCCACCACCCCGTCGTCCACGAAGGGAATCCCCTGGCCGAACAGAAGACCCGCTGGGCCGTGCTGCTCACCGTCGTCATGATGGTGGCGGAGATCGGTGGCGGCTGGTTCTACAACTCCATGGCGCTGCTGGCCGACGGTTGGCACATGAGCTCCCATGCCCTGGCCCTCGGCCTCTCGGTGCTGGCCTATCGCGCTGCCCGCCACTTCGCGCGGGATCACAGGTTCAGCTTCGGTACCTGGAAGATAGAGGTGCTGGGGGGCTTCAGTAGCGCCCTGCTGCTGGTGGGGGTGGCGGGGTTGATGCTGTTCGAGTCGGTGGCCAGGTTGCTGGACCCCAGCCCCATCCATTATCAGCAGGCGATCGGCATTGCCCTGCTGGGCCTGCTGGTGAATCTGGCCTGTGCCTGGCTGCTCAGGGACGATCACGGCCATCACCATGGTCACGACCACCATCACGGTCATCACGACCACTCGCACGATCACCACCACGGCCATCAGGATCTCAACCTGCGCGCCGCCTACCTCCACGTGCTGGCGGACGCGGCCACCTCGGTGCTGGCGATTCTGGCGCTGGTGGGAGGCATGTTGTGGGGGGCGGACTGGCTGGATCCCCTGATGGGCATCGCCGGGGCCGTGCTGGTGGCGGTGTGGGCCAGGGGGTTGCTGCGTGATACCGGGCGCGTCTTGCTGGATGCGGAGATGGATGCGCCCCTGGTGGACGAGATCCGCGAGGTGATTGCCGAGCTGCCTGGCGCCGAGATCCGCGATCTGCACGTCTGGCGGGTGGGGCAGATGCAGTATGCCGCCGCGATGTCGTTGCAGATGGCGACCCCGGTCCCGGCACAGGCGATCCGCGAGCGCCTCGCCATCCACGAGGAGCTGGTGCACCTGACCATCGAAGTGTCTGCCGACTGACACCCCTGGCGGGTGTCAGCGGGGAGGCTCGCTCCCCTGATCCTGCCAGAGGGAGCCCAGCATCAGCCTCAGCAGCAGTCCCGGCGGGTCGTCGAGCAGGCGGCCCGGCTCCAGCAGCAGGTGGCCGTCGGCATGAAAGCCCAGGCTGGCGTGAACCTTGCCTTCCTCGCCACACACCTGGAGGAGGCCGTTCAGGGAACCCCCCTCGCCGGGTTGACAGCGCAGCCGCAGCTCCCGTGGTTCCCCCAGCAGGGTGAAGGCGCGGGCGAGGGGCGGGCTCTCTTCATAATCCGGCCAGTTGAAGAAGTGATAGCGTTCGGCGAGCACGCCGGCCTGCTGGCAGAACTGATCGAACAACTGGGCAATGCCCTGATACTCCTGGTCCAGCCGCCTGGCCTGCTCCTCAATCCGTTTCATCACCCAGCCCCCTCTATCCATTTGATTGGACATTGATTTCGTCACTCGCTCCCCTCTTCTCGCTGGTATGGGCCGAAAGCGGTGCCAGGTCTGTGAGCGCGATCGAATTTTCGTTATGAAAACGTTATCTTGTTGATGCGGATTGGTTTTTTTTGCCCATCCGCTCACATTTACGGCAATTCCCGCTGATTAATATGACACCGCTCGGCAATGACCGGGTACTCGGATATCGAGACTAACTACAGCGGGAATTATAAAAAAATGGATATGAAAAAGACCAAAGTGGCGCTGGTAACAGCCTCACTGCTCGCGCTTTTGTCAGGCTGTAACGACAACAGTTCTTCTGCTCCTGCCCCTCAGGATGAGCCCGTCGCTCGTCTTCCCAACGTCCAGCCCCCGGCCGAACTGCTGACGGCCGGCCCCGACGAAGCGGTCATCGCCCTGGTGGATACCCAGACCAGCGCGGCGCGCGGTGTCACCGGCCCGTTCGCCAGCCACAGCCTGCACCTGTGGAACAACGATGCCTGCAACTCGACCTCGGAGGGCGGCCTCAACACCGGTTGGGATGACAAGAGCAAGACGCCGTCCGCGGCGGACAGTTTTGGTCCGGCCTGGGTCGTGCCGCTCTCCAAGATGGAAGGCTGCATCAACTTCATCGCCCGCAATGGCGATCTCGCGAACCTGACCGGCAGCGACATGAAGGTGGTCTTCAGTGATCACCCGGATCGCACCGTGGCCATCGTGGCCGGCAAGAACGAGATCTTCGGCAGCCGGGCGGAAGCCTTCACAGCCGCCTTCGGCGTGGCGGGGGCCAGTGCCCACCTCATCGACGACAACACCCTGATTTGGCAAGGGGGCAAGGACAAGCCCTATGTGCGCCTCTACTACACAGAGTCAGGCACCATCACCGCAAACAGCGAGGGTGTATTCGATTTCCCCTACCTCAAGCTGACCCCGACCAGCCTGACCGAAGAGCAACAGGCCAAATACCCGCACCTCAAGGATGCCGCCGCCTTCGCCCTGCCTGCGGGGAAAGATCTCAAGCCCCTGCTCAAGGGTGAGCTGGTCGCCATCGGGACCGATGCGGACGGCATCCTGCAGGGGGCGACCCTGGTACAGAGTGCCGGTGCCCTCGATGCCCTTTACAGCGAAGCGGCCACCAAGCTGGCCTACGGCGCCGTGGTGGAGGGGGGCAATGTCACCTTCCGGCTCTGGGCGCCGACCGCCAAGTCGGTCAAGCTGGCGCTGTTCGACGAGCAGCACAAGTCGCTTGGCGAGCGCGCCATGACCCTGGACGAGGCCAGCGGCAGCTGGAGCGTGCAGGGGGGCAGCGATCTTGTCGGCAAATACTACCGCTACGATATCCAGGTCTATCACCCGGTCAGCCGCAAGCTGGAATCCTATCAGGTGACCGACCCCTACTCCCTGAGCCTGGCGATGAACTCCGAGTTCAGCCAGGTGGTGGATCTCGACGATCCGGCCCTCAAGCCGGAAGGCTGGGACAGCCTCAAGGCGCCCCACAGCCAGAAGAACCCCGCCGACATCACCATCTATGAGGCCCACGTCCGGGATCTGACCGGCAACGACGAGTCGACGCCGGTGGATCACCGCGGCAAGTTCCTCGGGCTGACCGACAGCGACAGCGTGCCCGTCACCCACCTGAAATCCCTGGCCAAGAGCGGCGTCAGCCACCTGCACCTGCTGCCGGTGTTCGACATCGCCACCGTCAACGAGGATCCGGCCAAGGTGGCCAACATCGGTGATGACTTCAGCAAGCTGTGCGAGGTCAATCCCGAGGTCAAGAACTCCAGGTTTGCCAGCCACTGTGGTGGCGGCGAGACCATCGAAGCCGTGCTCGGTGATCTGCAAGCCAGCGACAGCAAGGAAAACCCCGTGGTGCAGGAGCTGTACGGCTACCTGCGCGGGGTGGACTCCTTCAACTGGGGCTATGACCCCTACCACTACACCACCCCGGAAGGCTCCTACGCCACCAATGCGGAGGGGACGACCCGGATCAAGGAGTTCCGCGAGATGGTGCAGGCCATCAAGCAGAACATCGGCATGAACGTGGTGATGGACGTGGTCTACAACCACACCAACGAAGCGGGTCTCGGTTCCAAATCCGTGCTCGACAAGATTGTGCCCTGGTACTACCAGCGCCTCAATCCGGAGACCGGTTCGGTGGAAAACTCCACCTGCTGCTCCAACACGGCGCCGGAACACGCCATGTTCGCCAAGCTGATGGATGACTCTCTGGTCACCTGGGCGCGGGACTACAAGATCGATGCCTTCCGCTTCGACCTCATGGGCCATCACCCGAAAGATCAGATGGTGCAGGCCCTGGCCGAGGTGAAGAAGGTCAATCCGGACATGTACTTCTACGGCGAGGGGTGGAACTTCGGCGAGGTACAGGATGACAAGCGCTTCGTGCAGGCGACCCAGAAGCACCTGGCCGGTACCGGCATCGGCTCCTTCTCCGACCGGCTGCGTGATGCGGTGCGCGGCGGCAGCCCGTTCGACGGCGGCGAAGCCATTCGCAAGACCCAGGGCTTTGGCAACGGCGCCCTGGTGGATGCCAACGAGCTGGACGGCGTCGATCTCGCCACCGCCCTGCATCAGTCCGATCTGGTGCGCCTCGGCATGGCGGGCAACCTCAAGGAGTTCGTGCTGACCGACAAGGACGGCATACCGAAGAAAGGCTCCGACATCGACTACAACGGTCAACCGGCGGGCTATGCCCAGGATCCGACCGAAATTCAGAACTATGTCGACAAGCATGACAACCAGACTCTGTTCGACAACCTGGTGTACAAGGCACCCGCCGGGGCCGACCTGGTGCGGATGCAGGGGGTCTCTCTGGCGACCGCCATGCTGGGTCAGGGCATTCCCTTCACCCACGCGGGTGTCGAGCTGCTGCGTTCCAAGTCCATGGAGCGGGACAGCTATGACTCCGGTGACTGGTACAACCGGGTCGACTACGGCTTAAGTGACAATAATTTTGACAAAGGGCTGCCGCGCAAGGACAAGGACGAGGCCAACTACGAGCTGATCGAGCAGGTGCTCGGCCAGCACGCCAAGCCGGGTTCGGCCGAGATGCATCAGATGGTGAACTTCTACCAGGAGCTCTCCGAACTGCGTCAATCCTCTCGTCTGCTGCGTCTTGGCAGCGGCGCCGAGGTGATCAAGCGGGTCGACTTCCGCAACACCGGCCCTGAGCAGATCCCGGGTCTCATCGTGATGAGCGTGGATGACGGGGTGGGCGCCGGTGCGGATCTGGATCCGGCCATCGACGGCCTGGTGGTGATGATCAACGCCACCAATCAGCCCCAGAGCATCGGCGATTTCCGTGACGGCAAGGATCAGCCCATCGATCTGACCGGCATGGTCCTGAGCGGTGCCCACCGTGACTCCGACAGCATCGCCAGCGGTGCGGCCAATGACAGCGGTCAGCTGACCCTTGGCGCCTGGTCGGCGGCGGTGTTCGTCAAGCCGCAGAGCGGTGCCCAGGGCGCGGGGCTGCCGGTGAGCAAGAAGACGGATCTGAGCACCTTGCCTCCCTTCGGTGACACCGAGGTGTTCGTGCGCGGTTTCCTGAATCAGTGGGATCCGGTCAACAAGATGAACTTCAGTGGCAACTTCATCTATGAGTTCACCACCGAGGTGACGGCGGATCAGCTGGGGTCGACCCAGGTGAAGATCGCTGGCAACGAGTGGAGCGGCCCCGTCAATTACGGCAAGTGCAGCGATACCGACCAGCTTGCGACCGGCCAGGTCAATACGCTCTGTGCCAATGGCGGGGATCTGCCGTTCAACGTGGAGAAGGCTGGCACCTACAAGTTTGTCTTCACCGCCATGAACAAGGACAAGCCCACCCTGAGTGTCAGCTACACCGAACCGGCGCAGAGCTGCAAGGTGCTGGATACCGTCGCGGGCAATCCGCTCGGCTTCCCGCTCTATGTGCGCGGCAGTCTGAGCGACTGGAACGCCCAGCCGGCCTACCAGCTGAGCTACAAGGGGATGGAAGGTAACCTCGCCATCTATCAGGCCGCCTTCAACTACGCGGGCAGCTTTGACTTCAAGTTTGCCAACGACGATGGCAACTGGAGCAAGCAGTTCTTCGTGAAGGATGCCGGTGGCACCCTGATCGCACTGGAGCCCGAGCAGGTTTACCCGCTCCAGCACGGCGATGGTGGCATGGGCAACAACAGCATCACGCTGGAACAGGGTCTGTGGAGCTTCCTGGTGAAGGTTGACCCGACCCAGACTTCCGGCGAGGTGGGCAGCGTCATCATCCAGGAGTGCAGCGCCAAGTAAGTCTTTCCCATCGAGCCCGGGGCTGGCTCGGCAGCCCCGGGTTGAATTCCGCCTCGCCAAGGGCGGGATAACACCGAGAGAGTAAGCAAAGCGCGACTGCCGACCGGCAGCCGCGCTTTTTCTTTGCTCGTGGGCGAGGCAATAAAAAAACCGCCCCGTTGGGGCGGCTGTTGGTTGTACCGTTAACGGCCGGCCTAGCGTTTTCGCAGCAGGCGCAGGGCGTTGGCGGTGACCAGGGCGGTGGCGCCGGTGTCGGCCAGCACCGCAATCCACAGGCCGGTGATGCCGAGCAGGCTGGTGACCAGGAAGATGGCCTTGAGCCCCAGCGCCAGCGCGATGTTCTGGTGGATGTTGGCCAGTGCCGCGCGGGAGAGCCGGATCATGGCGGCGACCCCGCCGAGCTGGTTGTGGGTCAGCGCCGCATCGGCGGTTTCCAGCGCCACGTCGGTACCGCCTCCCATGGCGATGCCGATGCTGGCCCGCTTCATGGCCGGTGCGTCGTTGATGCCGTCGCCGATCATCGCGACCTTCTGGCTGAGGCCGAGCTTGGCGATTTCATCGACCTTGCCCTCCGGCAGCAGGCCGGCGCGCCAGCCCATGCCGAGCTCGGTGGCGATCGCCTCGGCGGCGAGGGGGTTGTCCCCGGTCAGCATGATGCTCTTGAGACCAAGCTGGTTGAGCTCTTGCAGCGCCGCAGCCGCTTCCGGCCGGATCTGGTCGCGCAGGGCCAGCAGGGCGGCCGGGGCGGCGTCGGGCTGACCGAGCACCACGACTGTCTTGCCTTGCAGCTCCAGGGCGGCGACCCGGCCCCGTGTTGCGTCATCGAGGGAGGCGACCCGACTCGGCGCCAGCAATTGCCAGAGGGCGCCGTCGATGCGACCCTCTACCCCCATGCCGGGCAGGGCGCGCAGATCCTGGGCCGCCGCCAGGGCAAGACCCCGCTTCCCTGCCGCCGTCACCACGGCGCGGGCCAGCGGGTGGTGGGAGCCCTGCTCGATGGCGGCCGCCAGCGCCAGCAGTTCGGCCTCCGGCTGGCCATTGAGGCTCACCAGTTCGGTCAGCTGCGGCTTGCCCAGGGTCAGGGTGCCGGTCTTGTCGAAGGCCACGGTATCGATGTGGGCGAGGCGCTCCAGCGCGGCGCCCCCCTTGATGAGGGCACCCTGCCGGGTGGCTGCCGCCAGTGCCGAGGTGACCGCCGCCGGGGTGGATATGACCAGGGCGCAGGGGCAGCCGATCAGCAGCAGCGCCAGCCCGCGATAGACCCACTCGTCCCAGCTCTGGCCGAAGGCGAGCGGCGGTACCAGCACCACCAGCAGGGCGACCAGCATCATGGCCGGGGTATACCAGCGACTGAAGCGGTCGATGAAGCGCTCGATGGGGGCGCGCTGGGTCTCGGCCTCCTCGATGAGATGCAGGATGCGGTCGATGGCGTTGTTGCCGGGTTCGGACACCACCTCGAGGCGCAGCACCCGATCCGCCGCCAGGCTGCCGGCGGGGACCTTGTCACCCTGACGGCGCTCCACCGGGATGGATTCGCCGGTCAGGGCGCTCTCGTCAAAGGCGCCGAGGGGGTCGAGCAGGCGGGCATCGGCGGCCAGGCGGGCGCCCGGGGCGATTTCGATGATGTCGCCGGGACGCAGCTGGTCGGCAGCGACCTCTTCGCGCACCTCGCCCTCGGCAGTGGTGCGGATGCGCAGCGCCTTGTCGGGCACCAGCGCCATCAGGGCGGTGACCCCGGCGCGGGCGCGGCCGGCAGCGTAGGCCTCCAGATGTTCCCCCAGCATGAACAGCAGCAGCACCATGGCCGCTTCGGCCGTTTCACCGAGGAACAGGGCCCCCACGGCGGCGACCGTCATCAGGGTCTCGATGGCGAAGGGGGAGCCGCTTCTGGTCAGCGCCCATGCCTTGCGGGAGATGGGCCACAGCCCCCAGAGGGTGGCCAGGGTAAACAGCGGCTGACCGAGCTGGTTCGGCAGCAGGGCCGCCATCCCCATCAAGCCGGCGAGCGACAGGGGCTGCCAGTATTTGCCGAGCAGGTTGCTGACTCTCTGCATCAGCGGGCTGCGGCCCGGTTCGCTGCGAGCCGTGTTCTGAGCGCCCCCTTTGAGCTGGAAGCCGGCGGCCAGCACGGCGGCGGTAACGGGGTCGGGGGAGAGGCCGGGGGCCAGATCCACCACCAGCTTCTCGGTGGCAAACAGCACGCGGGCCTGCTGTACGCCCTCCACCCGGCTGACGGCGGTCTCTATCTTGCGGGCACAGCTGGGACAATCCATGCCTAGCACCTGCCAGCTATGGCGGCGGCTGTTCTGCTCGGTGCTAGCCAGCGGCGGCTCGGTCGCGGCGCCCGTGTGGGCGTGCTCGTGCCCCTGCTCATGATGATCGTGATCGTGGTCGTGTTCGTGGCCGTGGGCTGTGTCGGTGGCGCAAGCGCCTCTGGGGGGCTCTTCATCACCCGGGCCGTCTGCGCCACTTTGCCCCTGATGATCGTGGCGGGTCGGGTTGGCGACACCACTGGTCTGTGCCCCGTTGTCGCAGCAGTGGCTGGTGTGGCTGTGCCCGGCCTGTGGGGTGGCGGCCTTGCTGACGGCCTTGATGGGGGCGGCGGCGTGTTGATGGCTGCAGCAGGATTTGCTCATGATGCGTTCCTCTTGAGGGATCCCGCCCCTGCGGGATCCTGGATGACTGCGCCGAGTGTAAACCTTGGTGTAAAGTCCAAGGTCAAGCCCTCTTCTCCTCTTTGTTCGGGGCCATGACAGTGGCCGCTGATCTGCCCCTGGAGCAGGGGGGACGCAAAGGGATGCCAAATCCCTTTCATTAGCGGGTGTTTGTCATCCCGTGGCGGGCCTATACTGGGGACCCTGGATCCCACATCAATCATCAAGGACCTAACATGAGCAATACCGTCACCCTGCAAGGCAACCCCGTCTCCGTCTCCGGCCACTTCCCCGTTGCCGGTGAGCAGGCCAAGCCCTTCTCCCTGGTTGCTGGCGATCTGTCCGATGCGACCCTGGCGACTTTCGCCGGCAAGCGCAAGATCCTGAACATCTTCCCGAGCGTCGACACCCCGACCTGCGCCACTTCCGTGCGCAAGTTCAACGAGCAGGCAAGCGCCCTGAACAACACCGTCGTGCTGTGCATCTCTGCCGACCTGCCGTTCGCCCAGGCCCGTTTCTGCGGCGCCGAGGGTCTGGACAAGGTGGTGAACCTCTCCACCCTGCGTGGCGTCTCCTTCCTGCAGGACTACGGCGTGGCCTTCTCCTCCGGCCCGCTGGTGGGTCTGGCTGCCCGTGCCATCGTGGTACTGGATGAGCACGACAAGGTGCTGCACAGCGAGCTGGTGGCCGAAGTCGCCGACGAGCCGAACTACGCCGCCGCCCTGGCCGTTCTGTAAGTCGCGCCACAGGCTGATTGCCTGACGGCCTGCCCCGTTCACACGGGGCAGGCCGTTTTTATTGCGCTCCCGAACCTTTTACTTATGGGGTGGGTCTGGCTAGACTTCGCCTCCACATCCTCGTTCAGCCTGTATCTGCGATCCCCATGACGTTTGACGAACTCGCCCTTGACCCCGCCCTGTTGCCCCTGCTGCCCGCAGCGCTGGAAAAACCGACCCCCATTCAGCAGCTAGCCATTCCTGCAGCCTTGTCAGGACGGGATCTGCTTGCCCTGGCCAGGACCGGCAGTGGCAAGACCCTGGCATTCGGCCTGCCGCTGCTGCAGAGGCTGGACGCAGCCAGTGACCGGGTACAGGGATTGGTACTGGTCCCCACCCGGGAGCTGGCAAGCCAGGTGAGCGCCGCCCTGCAGGAGATTGCCGACGGGTTGGGGGTGCGCCTTCTGACCCTGTGTGGCGGGGTGGCCCAGGAGTGGCAGGAGCGGGAACTGGCTCTCGGCCCCCAACTGCTGGTGGCGACCCCCGGACGGTTGCGGGACTTGCTGGCCCAGCAGACGCTGGGGCTGGGTGCCCTGCGCATGCTGGTGCTGGATGAAGCGGATCGCCTGCTGGAGATGGGGTTCTGGCCCGATATCCAGTGGCTGATGAAGGCGATGCCGGAGGCGCGGCAGCAGATGCTCTTCTCCGCCACCTTGCCGGTCGAGCTGGAGAGCCTGGCCTCGGGCCTGCTGCAGGATCCGGTGCGCATCGAGGCCGAGCCGCTCAACAGCCTGGTGAGCGACATCGAGGAGCGGCTCTATCTGGTCAACAGGAGCAGCAAGGTGCCTGCGCTGATCGCCCTGCTGGAGGCCGGAGAGTGGCCCCAGGTGCTGGTCTTCATCAGTGCCAGGGACGACGCGGACGGGGTGGCCAAGAAACTCGCCAGGGCTGGCATGACGGTGGCAGCCCTGCACGGAAACAAGGATCAGGCCGCGCGGGAGCAGGCGCTGGCGGATTTCAAGGAGGGCAGGGTGCGGGTGCTGGTGGCCACGGATCTGATGGCGCGCGGCATCCACGTGGAGGCATTGCCCGTGGTGATCAATCTGGATCTGCCGGAGCATGCGCCCGTCTACGTGCATCGTATCGGTCGTACCGCCCGTGCCGGGCAGAGCGGTCTGGCCATCTCCCTTACCTGCCACGGTGATGGGGAGGCGCTCGAGGGGATCCGGGCCCTGACCGGTCGGCCCCTGCCCCTGGCGGCGCTGGCAGGTTTCCCGGTGACCGACAAACCCGCCAGCGGGGAGAGCAAACGGGCGCCAAGAGACAAGCAGGCGAACCGTCGCACCCAGGGCAAGCGCAGCATCAAGCAGTTCAAGGGCAAATCCTGAGACGGACTTCTTGCCCCCGGCGGGAGCCTGTCGTCGTGAAGGAGAGGAGAGATCGGCAGCGCGCCCGGGGGCGCGCCAAACTACACGGCAAGGGGGTCAGTCGTGGAACTGGTTGATCAGGCGGGAGAGGTTTTGCAGCCGCTCCACCAGCAGGGTGATGCCATCGAGGGCCTGACGGCTGTTGTCCGCGGTGTGGCTCGCCAGTTGGTGGATCTGGTGGATCCCCTGATCCAGGGTGCTGGTGACATCCGCCTGCTGGCTCACCGCCTGAGCTATCTCGTCGCTGGTGTGGGTCACCCGGGCCAGCATCCGGTTGATCTGGTCGAGCACCTCGGCGGTGGCCCCCATGTGCTGCTGGCAGAGCACTGATGTCTGGGCCCCCTGCTCCATGCCATCGGACAGTTGCCGGGTGCTCTGCTGCAGCGCCCCTATCATGTCGCTTATCTCGCCGGTGGAACTGCGGGTCTTCTGGGCCAGGGCCCGTATCTCGTCGGCTACCACCGCAAAGCCGCGCCCCTGTTCACCGGCCCGTGCCGCCTCGATGGCCGCATTGAGGGAGAGCAGGTTGGTCTGATCCGCAATCTGCCCGATCACCTCCAGAATGCCGTTGATTTTCTGGCTGTCCTGGGTCAGGCGCGCCAGCACGCCCTGGCTGGCGTCCAGCTCCTGATGAAGCCTGTCGACCGAATCCCGGGTGGTGGCCAGCGCCTGCTGGCCACTGGCGGACACCTGCTGGACCTCGCCCACCAGCGCATTGGCCTGGTGGGCATTGTCAGCCACATCGCGGATGGACTGGCTCATCTGGGTGATGGCCGCCGCCAGTTGCTCGCTCTGGGCCCGCTGCTGTTGCAGGTGAGTGTCTATGGTCTGGATATGCCCCCTGTCATCCTCCGCCGCCTGCAGGATCTGCTGGTTGGTGTCCGCGCTGCGACCTACCACGGCGCGCAGCTCCGCCTTCTTCATGCGCAGCAGCAGTTCAAGGGCGGCCAGGCTGTCCTGACGCCTGGCATAGAGTACCTGGCAAAGGGCGCTGCCCTGCTCCTCGCCCGCCGTGGCCAGCAGTCTGGCCAGCCGCCGTTGCAGATGCCAGCCATGTCCCATCTGGGCCAGCAAGCAGAGCAGGGTGATGACGCCCCACCCCGGCTGGCTGGTGACCAGACTGGCCCCCATGCCGAGCAGGGCGGTGCCAGAGAGCAGCAGACACAGCTGCCCCGGCTCCAGGGTCAGCCGGGTCAGCCAGGGCAGTGCCTTGCCGTCACGGATCCGGGCATAGAGCTGCTCTGCCCAGGCGATGTCGTGATCCTGGGGACGGGTGCGGACAGACTGGTATTCGATGATCTGCTGCTGATCGTTGAGAATCGGCGTGACGTAGGCGTTGACCCAGTAGAACTGACCACTCTTGGCGCGGTTCTTTACCAGCCCCATCCAGCTCTTTCCTTGTTGCAGGCGGCGCCACATGTCGGCGAACGCGGCCTTGGGCATGTCGGGGTGGCGGACCAGATTGTGGGGCTCCCCTTCCATTTCGGTCGCGCTGTAGCCCGCCACATCGCAAAAGTGCTGGTTGGCATAAGTGATGTGACTGGCGGGATCCGTGGTCGAGATCAGTGATATGTGATCGGGGAAACGGATCTCCCCTTCGTGCCGGGTTGTGGTCATGTGCGCATCCTGAATGAGCCAAGTAACTGATAAAATTATTTTTTATTTTTGTGATTGTTACGGCGTCATTGTAGATGCGGACTGTTACACCACCTTGGCTTGGGTCAATAAATCAACACGGGAAAGGCTGAAAAAAGTCGTAGATGGCGGCTCAGCCGCGGGGAGTGAAGTCGTGGATCTCCCCCGTCCTCGGCTTGAAGCGGGGGTCATTGTCTTCTGCGCTGGCGACCCAGGCCATGGCCTGGCAGAAACTCTCCTGCTTGGCGAAGGCATCCCGGGCCTGATCGATGGCTCGTTCGGCATTGCGCCGCTCCATCTTGCTGGCCTTGCGGTCGCTGAACTGCTTCTGCTGGCTCAACATCCATTCGAGGAAGGCCTGGCGGCATTCGGTTTCATCGGCGGCCTTGGCGGGAAGGGCAACAAACAGGGCAATCAGGAGCAGAGCACGCATGGCAGGATCGGATCACGGGGTTGATGAATGAAAAGAGGCGGCATTTTATGCCGGGAACTTGAACAGGAACAGTGCCAGGAGGGGTCAGATGTCCCGACCCCTCCCCGGACTCAGTGTTTGACGAGGTAGAGCTGACGGCTGTAGGCCACGTCTTCCGGGTTGTTGATGGGATACCCCTTGAGCCAGGGCTTGATGAGCCGGGCATTGGTGTACTGGTAGATGGGGGCGATGGGGGCCTCCTTCTGCAAGATGGCCTCGGCCTCATCGAACAGGCGGGCCCGTTCTGCGGGATCCTGACTGTTGGCCGCCTGCGCCAGCAGCTTGTCGTAAGCCGGGTTGGCGAACCGGGCCATGTTGCCGCTGTGGCCCGATCCCCAGAGCCCGAGGAAGGCGGAGGGGTCGTTGTAATCGGCGACCCAGGAGGAGCGGATCACCTCGAACTGGCCGCTTTGACGGCTGTCGAGATAGGTCTTCCACTCCTGATTGGTGAGCTCGACCCGGGCCCCCAGCTTCTGTTTCCACAGGTTGGCGATGGCCAGCGCCATCTTCTTGTGAATTTCTGCCGTGTTGTAGAGCAGGGTCAGCTTGAGAGGATTGCTTGGGCCGTAGCCCGCTTCTTTCAGCAGGGCTCTGGCACGCTCGTCCAGCGCCTGCTGACTACTGGTGGAGAGCAGATTGGGCTTGGGGTCGAAGTCGGCGGTCACGTCCGGGGTGAAGTGGTAGGCCGGTTTCTCCCCGGTGCCCAGCACCTTGTCGGCAATCAGACCCCTGTCGATGGTGTAGGAGAGCGCCTGGCGCACCCGCACATCATTGAGGGGCGGGCGCTGGGTGTTGAAGGCGTAGTAGTAGGTGCCGAGCTGTTCCGGGGTATAGACCTCCCCCGGGATCTGGGCCATCAGGCTCTGGTACTGCTCCTTGGGGAAGGATTCGGTGATGTGCAGGTCCCCGGCCAGATAGCGGTGGGTGGCCGCGCTCTCCTGGTTGATGGGCACGAAGGTGACGCGGGTCAGCACCGTGTGGGCGCGATCCCAGTAGTAGGGATTGGGCGTCAGCTCCAGTTTCTCGTTCACCACCCGGTGACTCAGCACGAAGGCGCCGTTGCCCACCAGCTTGCCGGGCTGGGTCCACTGGTTGCCATATTGTTCCATGCTGGCCCGGTGCAGGGGCGACAGGCTGGGATGGGTCAGCAGGCTCAGGAAATAGGGCACCGGCTGGGAGAGGGTCACCTTCAGGGTATGGTCATCGACGGCCTCCACCCCGAGCGCATCGGGGGCCAGCTTGCCTGCCACTATGTCGTCCACCTTGTCGAAGCGGGCGAGCTGGGCGAACCAGGCGAAAGTGGCGGCTTCCCTGGGGTCAACCAGCTTGCGCCAGCCATAGACGAAGTCGGCGGCGCGCACGGGGTCGCCGTTGGACCAGCGGGCATCCGGCCTCAGGTGGAAGGTGAATGTCTGGTTCCCCTCGTTGTCCCAGCGGGATGCCACCCCGGGCAGCACCTTGCCGTCCGGCCCCTGGGTCAGCAGCCCCTCGTAAAGGTCTCTGAGGACCTGCAGCTCCGGCAGTCCCACCAGCTTGAGAGGGCTCAGGCTCGCCGGTTCATCCTTGAGATGACGGACGACGGCCTGCTCGGCGGCGAGTGGGGTGCCGGGTGGCACATCGGCAGCCTGGACGCAGGCACAGCCCAGCAGGGCCAGCAGGGGGCTCCATCCTTTCATGGTGAATCCTTCAAAATGTGTGAAGCGGGGAGAAAACTCGGCGAGAATGCATCGCCGGCAGATGGGAAATCATGATATCCCCTTTGCTGGTCAGACCGCCAGCATGAGTCCCATTGATATCCGATGCGGCTGTCAACGAAGGGGCGCCGTGAGCGCCAGGAAAAGGAGAGAATGATGAGAGCATGGATCTTGTTGGCCTGCGTGCTTAGCCAGGGCGCCTGGGCGTTGGCCCCGTGCGAGAAGAGCAGCCCGGTGGGAAGCTGGTGCGAGGTGAACATCGAGGCGCTGCACCCCACCCAGGGCGGTGTGGGGCAGTTGCAGGTGGATACCACTGCCCGGGAGCTGGCGGACAAGAGCGAGAAGCAGCTCGACAAACTGATGAAAAAGAAAGAGATCCCCATCGTCATCGCGCCGGATGGGGGTTACTGGCTGGTGGACAGGCACCACCTGACCAAGGCGCTGTGGCAGCAAGGGGTGAAGCAGGTCAGGGTCAAGGTGATTGCACGGTTGCAGGACAGGGCCAATTTCTGGAGCCAGATGCAGAACAACCACTGGGCCTGGCTCAAGGATGAACGGGGTCAACCCCTGACTCCCGAGCAGTTGCCCGGTCATATCGGTGAATTGCCGGATTACCCCTACCGCACCCTGGCGGGGCTGTTGCAGGATGCGGGCTACTTCAGCAAGAAGGATCAGGTCTACTTCGTCGAGTTCGCCTGGGCCAGCTGGCTCGGCCAGCAGATGGCCTGGCAGCCGATCGATGAGGTCAACCTCGCGGATCGCCTCGCCGAAGCCAAACGGCTGGCGTGCAGCAGCAAGGCGGCGGATCTGCCTGGTTACCCCGGCAAGCAGTGTCGCGTCAATCCGTCACAAATTGCGAAATGAGCAAATATATTCACAAGAGAGGGCGACACCGGGTCGCCCTTTTTGTATTCAGCGCCCAGTGAGTGGGCTCGAATGCTCTTGCCACTGCTTGGCCGCTTGCTCTAGCAGGGACACTTCCCCTTGCTGGATCCAGGGGAGCAGCGCCTGTACCTTTTCATCGGGCCAGTCCCACCAGGCCAGCGCCTGCAGTCGCACGATGTCGTCATCGCCGAAACGCATTCGCAGGACTTTGGCGGGCGTCCCTGCGACCATGGCGTAGGGGGGGACATCCTGATTGACCAGCGAGCGCGCTGCAATGATGGCACCATCACCAATACTGACTCCGGGCATAATCATCGTGTCCATGCCGATCCAGACATCATTGCCTATGCGGGTATCGCCAGCCGGTCGATAACTGCGCTTGAGTGCCTCCATCTCCAGAAACGGATAAGTACTGATGAAGTCGGTATTGTGGGTATGGTTGCCCCCCATCAGGATCTTCACACCTGCGGCGATCTGCACGTAGTCGCCGATGTGAAGTCTGTCGATGTGCCATAGCGGTTCCCAGCCAGTGTCGGGATGGCGGCTAAAGCTGTCGCCATGTAGATAGCGTACGGCGGCGTCTTCGAACGGACCGTCCCAGGCGCCGGAGTAGTAGCTGTGCTTCCCCTTGAGACAGATGTTGGGATTGGTCACAGTCAGGTGCAGATATTCGACCTGAGACCAGTGCTTGCAGGGTTTCATCTTGGTATTCCCTCTTGTTGATGGATCTGGTTAGTGGCGTTCGATAGAGCGCAGCTAATAGATCCAGACCAGCATGCGGGGGATGCAGAGCAGGGAGCAGCCCAGCATTTGAGGGAGACGAGGCGTCATGAGTGATGCATGCAGTTGAATATCGAGGGTGAGGATCGTAATCGAGACGCCCCCAGGTTGCCAAGTGCTATAAAAACCAGCACAAAGGGTCTGGTTGATATTTGTTCTCGATTGGCCATGATACAGACTCCACTCGTGTCGGCAAAGGAGAGGAACATGGAACATCAGAACTGGCAACGTTACATGCTGGAGGCGGAGAATGCCCTTGGCATGGGGGCTCTGGGCACGGCGATCTGCCTCTATCAGCAGGCCCTGGGGGAAGTCTATGAGCTGGCCTCCGGGGATCTGGACGAACTGGCCAGCATGCGGGTCGCCACCTGTCACCGCATGGCCGACTTCTGGCGTGCCATGGAAGAGCCCGCCTATGAACTGCGCTACCTCAAGCTCGCCTCTGAGCTGGTCACCGCCCTGGTGCCCCAGTGCCCCAACCGGGAGTGCGAATCCCTCATCAGCGAGCTGGGCTGCTGTCGCGCTGCCCTGCTCTCCTTCTTGAAGCGCCACCCCAATCCGGAGATTGCCCGGCTTATCCAGGTGCAGGACAGGGTGCAGGGCTGCGAGCTGATAGGCCGGTTCCGTCTCAACTGAGTTCAGCGCCGTTTTTGCAGCTTGCTGGCGATGCGGCTTTGCGCCTCTTCCCCTTGCAGGGCCTGGGCGAAGGCGCGCGCTTCCAGGTCGATGACGAAATGCACCGCCTGTTTGAGCTCCTGCTTGAGCAGCGCCTTGCTCTTCTGGAGCGCCATCGGCGGCTTGGCCGCCAGTTTCAGTCCCTGCTCCCGAGCGAAGGGGAGCAGGTCCGCCGGGGCCAGCACCCGGTTGGCGAGCCCGAGACGCAGCGCCTCTTCTCCATCGATGGCCTCTGCCAGCAGCAACAGTTCCGCCGCCTTGAGGTGACCGACGGCGCGTGGCAGCAGCAGGCTGGCGGCAAACTCCGGCACCAGTCCCAGCTCGACGAAAGGCAGCTGCAGCCGGGCGTTGTCAGCCAGATAGACCAGGTCGCAGTGCAGCAGCAGGGTAGTGCCTATGCCGACTGCCGGGCCGCCCACGGCGGCGATCACCGGTTTGGGGAAGTCGGCCAGGGTGTGCAGAAATTGCAGGATGGGATCGTCCGGCTCAAGGGCGTGCTTGCCAACAAAGTCGGCCAGATCGTTGCCGGCGGTGAAGCACTCCGCCTGGCCCTGCAACAGCAGCACATGGACCTCTTCGTCCCGGGCGGCCTGGCGCAGTGCGTCGGTCAGCGCCAGATACGTCTCCGTGTTGAGGGCATTGCGCTTTTCCGGTCGATTGAAGGTCAGGGTGAGCAAGCCGTCCTGCTGTTCGGCCAGAATTGTGAGGGCCATGTCTGAATCCTTGTTGTCGGGGGCTGTCAAAAGCTTGCCACAGGGGTAAGCTTTGTCTCGTTTAACAACATCATAAAAGGATTTCAACCATGTTTAAACGTGCGTTTTATTCCACCATGGCACTGCTTCTGGCCGCCCCGGCCCTGGCCAAGGTCGACGCGGTCGATGGTTATGTGCGCCTGCTGCCCCCTGGCTCGCCGAACACGGCGGCGTTCATGGTGCTCAGGAACGATGGAGACAAACCGGTGAAACTGGTGGCGGGAGCGTCTCCTGAGGCGGGCCGTGTCGAGCTGCACACCCATTTGCACGAGAACGGCGTCATGAAGATGCGCCAGGTGGAGAGTATCGAGATCCCGGCCAAGGGGGAGGCCGTGCTCAAGCCCGGCAGCCTGCACATCATGTTGTTCGACATCCATACCCTGTCCCAGGGCACGCCCTTCCCGCTGACCCTGACCCTGGACGATGGGCAGACGCTGTCACTGAGCCTGCCCGTGAAGCCGGTCGAACCCATGAAAGGGATGAAGCACTGACATTTATGGACGCTTGTTCAGCTTTTTACTCTAGGTATTCCTTGCCCAGCGGGTAAAATGATGGCCTTTCCAGTCCAAAATGGAGCGAAGTGATGAAGAAGACCCTGATTGCCGGCACTGTGATGGCTCTGCTCAGCCATGGGGCCATGGCCGCCAATGACTGGCGTTTTGCGGCGGGTGCCGATCTGTGGAATGCCCAGGGAAGTGGCCAGGTCAGCAGCGTGGGTGCCGATGGCAGCTACGACGAGAACTACAACTGGAGCGGCTACCTGCAACTGGAGCACGGCATCCTGCTGCTGCCCGACGCCAAGTTCGAAATGTCCGACTTCAGCAGCAGCGGCGGCAGCTTCAACAACGATCTGCTGGCTTACGACCTGAGCCTCTACTATCGCCTGTTCAACAACGATCTGTTCCAGATCGATCTGGGTCTGACCGGTCGTCGCTACGACGGTGATTTCAACACCCAGCACTACTCCTATGACAAGGATGTGCTGATGGCCTACACCGGGGGTGAAGTACGCATCCCGGGGACCGGCTTTGCTGCGTTTGGCGATATGCGGGTGCAGGATGCCGACAACTACGACTACCGTCTGGGCGGCTCCTACAAGTTCTCTTCCGTGCCGCTCAAGATCCGCGCCGGCTGGCGTGAGGCCGAGATGGACTTCGATCGCGTCGATCAGACCATCGACGGCTGGTTCATCGGTGGTGAATTCACCTTCTGATCTCCCTGAGGAGCACACATGGGCCACATCATAGTGACTGGCGCGGGGTCCGGACTGGGCCGCGCCCTGACCATAGGGCTGGTTGAACGCGGCCATCAGGTTTCCATGATGGGTCGCCGTTACCAGAAACTGCAGGAGCAGGAGGAGCTGCTCGGCAAGGCGGTGATCGGCATTGCCGCCGATCTCGCACACCACGAAGAGGTGGATGTCGCCTTTGCCGCTGCGGTGGAGTGGGGCGGCCTGCCCGACATGGTGATCCACTGTGCCGGTGTCGGCGAGTTCGGCCCGGTGGGTGTCTACACCGCCGAGCAGATCCGCCGGGTGGTGGAGAGCAATCTCATCTCCACCATACTGGTGGCCCAGCAGACGGTGCGCCTCATCGGCGACAATGGCGGCGTGCTGGCGAATGTGCTCTCCTCCGCCGCCCAGACCGGCAAGGCCAACGAGAGCCTATATTGCGCCTCCAAATGGGGGATGCGCGGCTTTCTCGAATCCTTGCGGGCCGAGCTGAAGAGTGCTCCCCTGCGACTGGTGAACCTCTATCCGAGCGGGATCCGCAGCGAGTTCTGGGAGAATTCGGATCACGTGGATTCGAGTGGTTTCATGACGCCAGAAGACGCGGCAGCCTACATGCTGGATGCGCTGGCCGCGAGAAGCAGCTGCCATGTGACCGATCTCTTTATCGGTCGCAATGCCTGAAGCGCCGTGAACCGGCCCCGTCGCCAGATGACAAGGAAAAAAAGCGCGCCATTTGGCGCGCTTTTTCATTGATGTGCAGTGCTAAATTATCTGCTTGCCTGCCTCTCTTTACGCCGGGCCATCATGGATGTGAAGGCGGGTAAATTCAGTGCCGACATGGCACGGATGATTGATGATGCATCTCGGCACATATTATTTCCGAGTCGCATATTCCCGCAGGAAGGATGGAATCACCTGTTTTGGCTTCTTGCCAAGGGTCAGCAGCAATTCAAAGTCCGGGTCGATAATGCCATGTCGACACGCCAGCTCTTCCAACAAGGCAAGCCAGAGGTGAGCCGTCACCTCGGCATCCGCCAGGGCACGGTGAAACACCCCGTCATTGGGCAGGCTCCGGTATTGCACCAGGGTACCCAGCTTGTGATCCGGGGCATCGGGAAACAGGCGCCTCGATAGCAGCAGGGAACAGGCGAACTGGCCGCGGTATTGCGCCGGCAATCGCTCTATTTCCGCATCCAGAAAGCGCTTGTCGAAGGAGGCGTTGTGGGCGACCAGATTGTCATCACCGATAAAGTCGACGAAATCCGCCATCACCTCGTTACAGGGGGGAGCCTGTTTCAGCATGGCATTGCTGATCCCGGTATATTGCTCGATGAAGCTGCTCACACTGAAGCCCGGATTCATCAATGCCGAGAAACGCTCACTGATATGGCCATCCTTGATTCTGACGGCACCGATCTCGATGGCTCTATCCCCTTGTCCGGGTGAAAGCCCTGTGGTCTCGAAGTCGAGCACGACAACGGTATTGGCTGAGGCGATGGACATAACTTCTCGGGCAAGCTGGGTAAAGAGCGCCAGTCTAGGAAATCAGCCGTGCCGTGTACAGGGCAATGCAGTTATCTCATTGGTTCACGCTGGAGACGCATTTTTGTGCATCATGGCTGAAAGCCATATAAAAAGCCCCGAGTGCCGTGGCACTCGGGGCTTTCCTATGAAAAGTGAAAGGTGGTGTCGGCGTTATCAGCGACCCAGCTTGGCCTTGAGCAGGGCAACGATCTCGCCGATGGCCACTTCCTGCTTCTCGCCGGTGCGGCGGCACTTGTACTCCACCACGCCGTTGTCCAGACCACGGTCACCGATGACGATGGCGTGGGGCACACCGATCAGCTCCATGTCGGCGAACATCACACCCGGGCGCTCCTTGCGGTCGTCAAACAGCACGTCCACACCGGCGGCTTTGAGCTCGGCGTAGAACTGTTGCGCCTGCTCGGCCACGCGCTCGGATTTGTGCATGTTCATCGGCACGATGGCCACTTCGAACGGGGCGATGGCATCCGGCCAGATGATGCCGTACTGGTCGTTGTTCTGCTCGATGGCCGCAGCCACCAGACGGGAAACCCCGATACCGTAGCAACCCATCTCCATGGTGACGGACTTGCCGCCTTCGTTCAGCACGCTCGCCTTCATCGCTTCGGAGTACTTGGTACCCAGCTGGAAGATGTGGCCCACTTCGATACCGCGCTTGAGCAGCAGTTTGCCCTGGCCGCACGGGCTCGGGTCGCCTTCTACCACGTTGCGCAGGTCGGCAACCTCAAAAGAGGTGATGTCGCGATCCCAGTTGGCACCGGTCAGGTGGAAACCGGTCTCGTTGGCGCCGCAAACAAAATCGCTCAGATGGGCGGCGCTGCGATCGACGATGATGCGACCGGCAAAGCCGACCGGGCCGATGGAGCCTGCATCGCAACCGGCGGCCGCTTTGATCTGCTCGTCATTGGCGAAGGTCAGCGGGTTAGCCACGCCAGAAAGCTTCTCGGCCTTGATTTCGTTCAGCTCGTGGTCGCCACGCAGTACCAGAGCGATGACGGCCTGTTTTCCGTGCTCGTCTTCCTCGGCCAGTACCAGCAGGGTCTTGGCGATGGCGGTCGGCGCCACGTTCAGGAAAGCGGCCACTTCGTCGATGGTGTGGACGGCCGGGGTGGCCACCTTGGTCAGGGCTTTGGTTGCGGCAGCGCGCTCGCCAGCCGGTGCCAGGGCTTCGGCCATCTCGATGTTGGCGGCGTAATCGGATGTATCGGAGAAGGCGATCAAGTCTTCACCGCTCTCGGCCAGCACCTGGAATTCGTGGGAGCCGGTGCCCCCGATGGAGCCGGTATCGGCCTGCACCGGGCGGAAGTTCAGACCCATGCGAGTGAAGGCGGTGCAGTAGGCCGCATGCATCTTCTCATAGGTATCGACCAGGGAGGCCTTGTCGATGTGGAAGGAGTAGGCATCCTTCATCAGGAATTCGCGGCCACGCATCACGCCGAAACGGGGGCGCACTTCATCGCGGAACTTGGTCTGGATCTGGTACAGATTCAGCGGCAGTTGCTTGTAGCTGTTCACTTCGTAACGGACCAGCGCGGTGATCACCTCTTCGTGGGTCGGACCCAGCACGAAGGGGCGGTTGTGACGGTCGGTCAGGCGGCACAGTTCGGGGCCGTAGTCATCCCAGCGGCCGGACTCCTGCCACAGCTCGGCGGGCTGTACCACCGGCATGGATACTTCGACGGCACCCGCATTGTTCATCTCTTCGCGGACGATGTTTTCAATCTTCTTCAGGACCCGCAGGCCGGTCGGCAGCCAGGCGTACATGCCGGAAGCGAGTTTGCGGATCATCCCGGCGCGCAGCATCAGCTGGTGGCTGACAACTTCAGCGTCGGAGGGGGTTTCCTTGAGAGTGGAAAGCAGATATTGGCTGGTACGCATCGCGGTAGACCTTCGCTAGTTCGGGCGGCTTGGCCCTGGAAAATTTCAAGTGCGGAATTTTAACAGGCGAAGCCCCCCGGCCCAAGGGCTAAATTCAGCGGCGCTGGGGGGAGGGCGGGGCCTTGCCCCGCCCGCACTAGACCCGAAATTGCGACAGCAACTGCTGTTGCTGCTGGCTGGCCTGATGGAGGGAGGAGGCCAGTTGCAGGCACTCCTGGGCTTCCTGTTCGCCCGTCTGGGCCTGCAGGCTGATATCCGAAACCTTGCCCGTGGTGTGCCCCAGGGTGTGGGAGAGCTGGCTGGTCGCCTCTGCCACCTGTTGCACCATGTCGGCGAGCTGATCGATGGCCTCTTCTACCTTGAACAGGATCTGCTTGGTGTTGTCGGAGTCCGCCATACCCGATTCCACGGTTTTCAGGTTGCGTTGCATCATCAGATAAGCCTGCTCTGTCTGCTGCTGGATGCTGTTGATCACGTCCGTTATCTCGGCACTGGAGGTGGCGGTGCGATTGGCCAGGGTGCGCACCTCGTCGGCCACCACGGCAAAACCGCGCCCCATCTCGCCCGCCCGGGCGGCTTCGATGGCGGCATTGAGTGCCAGCAGGTTGGTCTGCTCCGAGATATTGCTGATGGTGGAGATGATCTGGCCAATCTGCCCTGCCTGCTCCTTGAGGGCGTTGATGGCGGTGGCACATTCACCCACCTCCATGACCACCCGCTGCATGCCGGCGGTGGCGGAGGAGACATACTGGCTGCTTTGCGTGGTGAGCTGGCGCACCTCGTTGGCGTTGTGTGCCGCCAGGTTGCAGTTGTCCGAGATGGTGGTGGCCACCTGCACCATCTGCTCGCTGTCGTGGTGCAGCGCCTGGGCATGCGCTGCGGTCTGGCGGCTGCTCTGGCTGATGGCCTGGACCCGGTTGACCGAGGTGTGCACGTGCTGGTTGATGTGCTGGTTGTTGTCCATGGTGGCGCTGATCATCTTCTGCAGCTTCTCGATGAAGCGATCCACGCTGCCGGCCAGGGAGCCAATCTCGTCGTCGCGTGAGAGGTTGATGCGGGCATTGAGATCTCCCTCCCCGGCGGCGATGTCCTGCATGCGCTTGTCGACCTGGAGTAGCGGGCGAACAATGGTGCGTACCAGCCAGAAGCCGCAGCAGGTGACGATCAGCAGGCTGAGCAGCAAGCCCCCCAGGATGAGTCCCCTGGTGTAGTCGATGATGGCGTTGAGCTGGTGAACCTGATCCTCGACGGTGGCGTCCCCCTGGGCCTCGACCTCGACCAGCGCCAGCCTGAGCTGGTCGGCACTGTGTTCGTAACGGGCCAGCTGGTTCTGATAAGCGCTCAGGGCTGTGGTCCATTCACGGATCAGGCGGGCATTGTCGGCTTGCAGGGCACGATACTGGGTGGAGAGCATTTGGCCTGCAAACTCCCCGTCGCCGGGCACATCGAACTGGCCGGTTGCCAGCATGCCGTCAACCGCGTCCTGATAGAAGCGGGTGGCTTGTGCCAGCTCGGCCTGGATGGCAGGAGTAGGGCCTTCGCTCTGCATCTTCTCCAGCGCATAGAGCTGGCGCAGGAATCCGATGTTGGCCTCCATGCCGCCATCGGCCGCCTGCCAGCGGGTCGCGAGGCCGCCGTTCCAGCTGATGGCCTGATCCGGTGAGCGGGTGAGGCTCTCGACGGCCTCGTCACCGATCACCTCCAGCCTGGTCGAGAGGCGTGACATGCGTTCCGAACTGGCACGCAGCGCCTCATCGGCGCTCGTGAAGGTGCGATAGAGGGTCAGCAGCTGTGCCTGCTCTTGCTGATAGGTCTGCTCATGCTGCTTCAGCGTGGTAATGGCCGCCGCATCGATGAGCCCGCCTTGCTCCACCCGGCGCAAAGCGTCGCTGGCCGCCTCTTTTGCCCGTTGCAGCTCCGGTGCGTCGAGGGGGATCCCCGAGAGCATCTTCTGGATATAGAGCGACTGGTTGCCGAGTTCGATGGAGCCCTCCATGGCACCATCTGCCGTCTGCCAGGCGGCACCCAGGACGTAGGAGAGCAGATCAGCCAGCCGCTGGCTGCCATACCAGCCGATCGCCCCCATGCCCAGGGTGCAGCCGAGCAGAATGGTGAGTCCGAGGTTGGATGTGGTGACGATTTTCATGATTCAAGCCTTCCCTGGTGCCGAACAAGACCATTTCAGTGTTCAATCAATGACGAAGATGTGCCATCCCTGATGGAAAATAAAGTGACAGACTGTGTTCTGAACGAGGGAAATGGCTGGGTATGAAGAGCTGGTCATCCCATGATCTGCATGGACCTATGCTGGATACTTATCCAGTTATTCTTTATGCTATGACCCAATTTGCGAGAGTCTGCGTGGCGAGGAAAAGAACATGATCGGTCGCTTGAGAGGCGTCATCATCGAGAAGCAACCCCCCGAGGTGTTGCTGGAAGTCGGAGGGGTGGGATATGAGGTTCATATGCCCATGAGCTGCTTCTATGATCTGCCCGAACTCGGGAAGGAGGCCGTCATTCACACCCACTTCGTGGTGCGTGAAGATGCCCAGCTGCTCTACGGCTTCAACCACAAGCAGGAGCGGGCGCTGTTTCGCGAGCTGATCAAGACCAACGGGGTCGGCCCCAAGCTGGCCCTGGCCATTCTCTCCGGCATGACGGCCACCCAGTTTGTGATGAGCGTCGAGCGCGAGGAGATAAGCTCCCTGGTCAAGTTGCCCGGCGTGGGCAAGAAGACCGCCGAGCGCCTGGTGGTGGAGATGAAAGACCGCCTCAAGGGCTGGGTCAGCCACGATCTCTTCTCCCCGGCCGAAATCACCCTGCCCGCGAAAGAGAGCCCGCTGCGTGCCCCGGATGCGAGCGAGGAGGCGGCCAGTGCACTGGTGGCCCTCGGCTACAAGCCGCAGCAGGCCAGCCAGATCGTCAGCAAGGTAGCCGCCGACGGCATGTCGGTAGAGGAGATCATTCGTGAATCCCTGCGCAGCCTGGTGTGAGGTAGACAATGATTGAAGCGGATCGCCTCATCTCGGCTGGTGCCGCCCGTGAGGACGAGATCATCGATCGGGCCATCCGGCCCAGAAAGCTGGCCGATTACACCGGACAGGATCACGTCTGCGATCAGATGGAGATCTTCATCGAGGCCGCCCGCCAGCGCGGGGAGGCCCTCGATCATCTGCTGATCTTCGGGCCTCCCGGCCTTGGCAAGACCACGCTGGCCAACATCGTCGCCAACGAGATGGGGGTCAACATCAAGACCACCTCGGGCCCCGTGCTGGAGAAGGCTGGCGATCTGGCGGCACTCCTCACCAACCTAGAACCGAACGATGTGCTCTTCATCGACGAGATCCACCGTCTCAGCCCGGTGGTGGAGGAGGTGCTCTATCCGGCCATGGAGGACTACCAGCTCGACATCATGATAGGGGAGGGGCCAGCGGCCCGCTCCATCAAGCTCGATCTCCCTCCCTTCACCCTGATCGGTGCCACCACCCGGGCCGGCTCCCTCACCAGCCCCCTGCGTGACCGGTTTGGCATCGTGCAGCGCCTCGAGTTTTACAACGTCAAGGACCTGACCGACATCGTCTCTCGCAGCGCCCGTTGCCTCGGGCTCGACATGACGGAAGACGGCGCTCTCGAGGTAGCCCGTCGCTCCCGGGGGACGCCGCGCATTGCTAACCGTTTGTTAAGGCGGGTACGGGATTTTGCCCAGGTGAAGTCAGACGGGCGAATTGACGGACCCATTGCGGCCCGAGCCATGGACATGCTGGACGTGGACAATGAAGGCTTCGACTTCATGGATCGCAAGCTATTGTTGGCCGTCATCGACAAGTTTATGGGGGGGCCCGTCGGGCTCGACAACCTGGCCGCCGCCATAGGGGAAGAGAAGGACACCATAGAAGACGTGCTGGAACCTTATCTGATCCAGCAAGGCTATCTGCAACGTACACCCAGAGGGCGGATCGCAACTCAGAGAGCCTACGTACACTTTGGCCTGGAACGACCGGCAGATCAGTAGACGTTGCGATATGAACCAAAAAGCCGCCCTTGAGGCGGCTTTTTGTTTTGCGGGCAAAAAAAAGCCCACGGCACAGGCGGTGGGCAAAGACAATTCAGGATGGATGTTCACAGACAGTGAGAGCGTCTGCAGACCGGTCGGGAAAAAACAGAGGAGCCGTCGCGAGGCTTCAGAGTCGGTTCATTTGATAGAGTTGAACGAAAGAAAGCTTGTAGTAACGGATGGTCTTGGCAACAAACTTTTTCATCATTAATCCCAACAAACAGGTTCGAAATGTTCATCGAATACGTACCGGGAACCCGGAATGACCGGCCTGTATTCAGAGGTATGCCCTCACTGCGAGGCGCATTGTAGGAGCTCTTTCCGGGTGGGGCAAACAAGAAAATCTATGGGCTTTTGATTAGATAAACTAATGATTTTGGTGGGGGTGTCAATCCGCATAAACATGTGTTTTTACTGGGTTTAAATTGATTTTTGGATGAGCCTGGCCATTTATTGAAATAATCGAGATGCGAAGGCTTTATTTCCGGGGTTTCGTATTTGTTTAACAGAATTGAAACTATTTCGGTTGGTCATAAAATTGATTTAAATCAATTATTTATGACTTATCGTTTTTTGTGATGAAGCTCCCATAATTAATGGGGAAAGCCCTATAAGTTACCTTGAAAAAACATGTATTGAGGGTGGTTTTACATTGATTTCAATCAAATAAAGGTGATATAAAACAGCGATCATTATAGGCGGGAATAGAACCCTGGTTATTGTTTATTAGATGTTAAACATTAGCTTTTTTTGTTCCTGTATATTGCCTTGTTGTTAATGTGGTGGCAGTCGAATCCGGTCAGTCCGCGAGGGGTGACCGACCGTTCGGGGACTTCCAATGGAAGCTTTGTCCTTAAAACTTAAAATAGCCGTGCCAATAATCGGTGAGGAAACATCATGATTGCTGAGCATGTGGTAGACCTATCGCGGTTCCAATTTGCTGCGACGGCCCTTTATCACTTCCTGTTTGTACCCTTGACGCTGGGGATGGCCTTCATCCTGGCGATCATGGAGTCTGTCTATGTGATGACCAACAACACAGTGTACCGGGACATGACCAAGTTCTGGGGCAAGTTGTTCGGTATCAACTTTGCCCTCGGGGTTACCACCGGGCTCACCATGGAGTTTCAGTTCGGTACCAACTGGGCTTACTACTCCCACTATGTCGGCGACATCTTCGGGGCCCCGCTGGCCATCGAAGGCTTGATGGCCTTCTTCCTGGAGTCCACCTTCGTCGGTATGTTCTTCTTCGGTTGGGATCGTCTCAGCAAGCGCCAGCACCTGGCGGCTACCTGGCTGATGGCGCTCGGGACCAACCTCTCCGCACTGTGGATCCTGGTCGCCAACGGCTGGATGCAGAACCCGGTGGGTGCCGAGTTCAACTTCGAATCCATGCGCATGGAGATGGTGAGCTTCGCCGACCTGGTGTTCAACCCGGTTGCACAGGTCAAGTTCGTCCACACCGTGGCGGCAGGCTATACCACGGGTGCCATGTTCGTGCTCGGGATCTCCTCCTATTACCTGCTGAAGAATCGTGATGTGGCGTTCGCTCGTCGCTCCTTCGCCATCGCGGCCGCGTTCGGCATGGCCTCCATCCTCTCCGTGCTGGTGCTGGGTGACGAGTCCGGCTACGAGACCGGGGAAGTGCAGAAGGTGAAACTGGCGGCCATCGAGGCCGAGTGGAACACGGAGCCGGCTCCGGCATCCTTCACCCTGTTCGGGATCCCGAATCAGGAGGAGATGCGCACCGACTACGCCATCAAGATCCCCTATGCCCTCGGCATCATCGCCACCCGTTCCCTCGACGGTCAGGTGACTGGTCTCAAGGATCTCAAGAGCGAGCATGAGCTGCGCGTGCGCAACGGCATGACCGCCTACGACCTGCTGACCAAGCTGCAATCCGGTGACAAGTCCGACGATACCCGCGCCCGCTTCGACGAAGTGAAGCAGGATCTGGGCTACGGTCTGCTGCTCAAGCGTTACACCCCCAACGTGACCGACGCCACCGACGAGCAGATCAAGGCCGCCGTGGATGACTCCATCCCGCAGGTACTGCCGCTGTTCTTCGCCTTCCGCATCATGGTCGCCTGCGGCATCCTGATGCTGGTGCTGATCGGTCTGGCTTTCTATGACAGCACCCGCCACAAGATCGGCGAGCGCAAGTGGCTGCTCAAGGCGCTGCTGTACGGCATTCCGCTGCCCTGGATCGCCATCGAGGCGGGCTGGTTTGTCGCTGAATATGGTCGTCAACCCTGGACCATCGCCGAGATGCTGCCGACTTATGTCTCTGCATCCAACATTCCTGCGTCCGAGATCTGGTTCTCTCTGATCGGGATCTTCCTGTTCTACACCGTACTGCTGATCATCGAGATGTACCTGATGTTCAAGTATGCGCGCCTGGGCCCAAGCAGCCTGAAGACGGGCAAGTACCACTTCGAACAGAGCAAGGCATAAGGAGAGTGACCCATGTTTGATTACGAACTGTTGCGTCTGGTCTGGTGGGTGCTGGTCGGCGTGCTGCTGATCGGGTTTGCCATCACCGACGGTTTCGATATGGGGGTGGGCGCCCTGCTCCCCTTCGTCGGCAAGAAGGATGTGGAGCGTCGCGTGATGCTCAACACCATGGGGCCGCACTGGGAAGGCAACCAGGTCTGGCTGGTGACCGCCGGTGGCGCCCTGTTCGCCGCCTGGCCCATGGTCTATGCGGCGGCCTTCTCCGGCTTCTACATCGCCATGATCCTGACCCTGATGGCGCTGTTCTTCCGTCCGGTCGGCTTCAAGTACCGCTCCCTGCAGGAAGATGCCAAGTGGCGCTCCAACTGGGACTGGGCTCTGTTTGCCGGTAGCGCCATTCCCCCTGTCATCTTCGGGGTGGCGTTCGGCAACCTGCTGCAGGGTGTACCGTTCAGCTTCAACCAGTTCCTGATGATGACCTATCACGGCAACTTCTTCGGTCTGCTCAATCCGTTCGGCCTGCTGGCCGGTCTGGTGAGCCTCTTCATGATCATCACCCAGGGTGCAACCTGGCTGATGATGAAGACCGAAGGTGAAGTGCTGGCGCGCTCTCGCACCGCCGCCATGATCTTCTCCCTGCTGACCCTGGTGCTGTTCGCCCTGGCCGGTGTCTGGGTGAGCGGCATGGATGGTTATGTGATTGTGGGCTCCGTCGCCACCGACGCCGTCACCAACCCCCTTCACAAGGAAGTGGTGGTGCAGGCCGGTGCCTGGATGCAGAACTACAACCTTTATCCCTGGATGACTGCCGCACCCGTGCTGGGTCTGGTGATGTGTCTGCTGACCGCCGTGGCGGCCAAGCTGGACAAGGGTTGGGTGGCGTTCCTGTTCTCCTCCCTGGCCATCGCCGGCATCATCCTGACCGCGGGCTTCTCCATGTTCCCGTTCGTGATGCCCTCGAGCCTCGAGCCGTCCCAGAGCCTGACCATGTGGGATTCCACCGCCTCCTTCAACACCCTCAAGGTGATGACGGTAGTCGCAGTCGTCTTCGTGCCGACCGTGCTGGCTTACACCATCTGGACCTACATCAAGATGTTCGGCCGGGTGAGTAACAAGCACATCGAAGACAACCAACAATCGCTCTACTAAGAAGGTGCCCTGATATGTGGTATTTCACCTGGATCCTGGGGCTGCTGCTGGCCTGTGCGTTTGGGATTATCAATGCGCTCTGGCTGGAGCACACCGAGAACCTGGATCGTCAGATTGATGAAGACAAGTGACAGGCTCGCCCGGCTGGCCGCTCCTCTGGAGCGCCAGCCATGGCAAGGTCTGATGCTGCTGGCGGCGGCCCTGCTGGCTGTCGCCATCTTGCAGGCGCCCAACCTGGTCGCGGCCAACACCAGTGAGCACGGCCTCTGGCTTGCGCCCTGGCTGATGTGGGCGGTCTGTTGCGGTGTCATGCATGGACTGGGGTTTCACCCGCGCAGCCTGGTGGGCCGCGTGCTGTTCTTCCCCTGGCTCGCCCTGCCCAGCCTGCTCTGCGGGCTCTGGCTGACCAGCAGCTACTACCTGCCATAAATGATGAAGGAGGTCGGCATGAGCCCACCTCCTTCTTCTTTTTTGAGGGGCGTGCCGCCGCCCGGTCAGAGCGACAGAACCTCGCTTGTCACGCCGCTCGCAGCCACTTCTCTTGTCCGCTTTTCTTGTGATGCTGACAGCCCTGTGGTCTTCGGCCTGTCGGCGCCGCAGCACGCCATAAAAAACAGGGGGAGAGGGGATTTCCCTGTCTCCCCCTGCTTCTTTCCTATTCAGCCCTGCGCTATGATAGCCCCCCATCTGACTGTCGAATGGATCACAGATTTTTATGGGGGAAGTCTCTGAGTTTCCGGTGCGTGTCTACTACGAAGACACGGATGCCGGAGGCATCGTCTACAACGCCAATTATCTCAAGTTTATGGAACGGGCCCGCACCGAATTCCTGCGCGCAGGCGGCATCGAACAGGATGTCCTGCTGCAGGCGGGGATCGCGTTTGTGGTGAGTCGCACCGAAATCGACTTCCGCGCGGCTGCCCGCTTCAATGAACTGCTGACCGTAATGACGCAAGTAACTGAGGTGAAACGCGCTTCCATGCGTTTTTCACAGCAGATCCTGGCGGCTGATGGACGGCTGATCACTCAGGCCATGGTACAGATCGCCTGTGTCAGTCATCCGCAAATGAAACCTGTTGCAATACCTGAAAAAATCAAGGGAGTGCTGTTAAGTGCACGCTGAAATTTCGTTTATTGGCCTGTTCTGGCAAGCCAGTCTGTTGGTGAAACTGGTCATGATGACCCTGATGGGCATGTCGGTCGTCTCCTGGGCGCTGATCATACAGCGCTCCAAGGCCATCAAGGCGGCCAACCTCGCTTCGGAGCAGTTTGAAGACAGATTCTGGTCCGGGGTCGACCTCAATCGTCTCTACCAGGAGTCCTCCTCCCGTCGTGACGACATCGAAGGCATGGAAGACATCTTCTACTCCGGCTTCAAGGAGTATGCCCGCCTGCTCAAGGCCGGTGCCCGCGGTCAGGATGCGGTGATGGACGGTACCTATCGCGCCATGCGCGTCTCCCTGTCCCGAGCAGTGGACGATCTCGAGTCCAACCTGCCGGTCTTGGCGACCATTGGCTCCATCAGCCCCTATATCGGTCTGTTCGGTACCGTCTGGGGGATCATGAACGCCTTTATCGCTCTGGGTCAGGTTCAGCAGGCGACCCTGCAGATGGTGGCACCGGGTATCGCGGAGGCGCTGATCGCCACCGCCATGGGTCTGTTTGCCGCCATCCCGGCCGTTATCTTCTACAACCGCTTCACCAACAAGGTCGAACGGCTGGAAAACGCCTACGCCAACTTCATGGACGAGTTCACCACCATTCTGAATCGCCAAATCGCACAGCAGGGTGAGAAGTAATGCAAACCTATCAGCGGCTCAAACGCAAAAAGGTCGCCGAGATCAACGTGGTGCCCTATATCGACGTCATGCTGGTGTTGCTCATCATCTTCATGGCGGTCACGCCCGTGATCACGCAGGGGGTCAAGGTCGACCTGCCCCAGGCGGAGTCCGAGCAGTTGCCGGAAGACTCCAAGCCGCCTTTCATCGTCAGCGTCAATACCGAGGGTGAGTACGTCATCAAGGCCGGCGAGGCGGATGACGAACCCGTACCGAGCGGCACACCAGAGGCGATGCAGCAGTACATCACCGAGAAGGCCATGGGCTATCTGGCCATCAACCAGAACGCACCCGTGGTGGTCGCCGGTGACAAGTCCGTGCGCTACGAGGAGGTGATCCTGCTGATGGTGGCCCTCAAGAAAGCCGGTGTGCCTCAGGTTGGTCTGATGACGGATCCGGTGAACTGACGGAGATGGATGTGAAGCGTGGTATTTCCGGTTATCTCGTCGCGTCGCTGCTGCTGCATCTGATCATCGGCATCATCCTGTTGGTCGGTGTCGACTTCAGTAAACCCAAGCGCCCCGAGTCCAAGGGACAGATCGTCAATGCGGTCATGATGGACAGCGAAATGCTGGAGCAGCAGATGCAGCAGGTCCAGCAGCAGAAGCAGGCCCAGCCCAAGGCTGCACAGCAGCAGAAGGACAAGGAAGACGCTGAGCGCGTCAAACGCGAGCTGGCACAGGAGCAGGAGCGTCTGCGTATCGCCGAGACCAAGCGCAAGCAGGCCGAAGAGGCGACCCGCAAGGCCGAAGCCGACAAGCAGAAGAAAGAGGCTGAACAGAAGCAGGCGGAAGAGAAGGCCCAGAAAGCCGAGGAAGCCCGCAAGCTGGAAGAGCAGAAGACCAAGAAGGCCGAAGCCGAACGCAAGGCGGCGGAAGAGGCCAAGGCGCTGGCGCTCAAGAAGAAAAAAGAAGAGCTGGAGAAGAAGCAGGCTGAAGAGAAGGCCAAGGCGGAAGAGGCCAAGGCCAAGAAAGCGGAAGCCGAGAAGAAGGCCAAGGCCGAAGCCGAGAAAAAGGCGAAGGCGGAAGCCGAGAAGAAAGCCAAGGCCGAGGCCGAGAAGAAGGCGAAGGAAGAGGCGGACAAGAAGGCAAAAGCTGACGCAGAGAAGAAGGCGAAGGCCGAGGCCGACAGAAAGGCCAAGATTGAGGCGGAGCGCAAGCGCAAGGCGGCCGAAGAGGCCAAGTTGCAAAAAGAGATGGAAGCCATGATGGAGCAGCAGCTGGCCGCCGAGGCCAATGCGCGCAGTCAGGCAGCATCGGCAGCCGCCAAGGGCGAGGTCGACAAGTATGCCGCCCTCATCAAGGCCACGGTCGAGCGCTACATGATTTTGGATCCCACCATGCGGGGCAAAACATGTACTATCGGTGTCAAGTTGGCCAGTAGCGGCTTCGTCATCTCGGTGGACAACGGTCAGGGTGATCCGGCGGTCTGCCGCTCCGGCAAGGCGGCGGTGCTGAAGGCCAACCAGTTGCCGGTGCCGAAGGATCCGGCGGCATTCGAGATGTTGAAGGAGTTTAACCTCAAGTTAGAACCGAGCATCTAAGCGTGATAGAACGGGGTCAATGACCGTGGTTGGCAGCATCTGCTGATAAAGGGATTTCACCTCTCATTTTTTTGGAACAGAGTATTTAAGCCATGATAAGAAAAGTGTTTTTTGCTTTGGTTGGCTGCCTTCTGCTAGGCCAGAGCGCTCAGGCGGCCTTGGACATCGTCATCACCGGCGGTATCGACAGTGCACGCCCCATCGCCATCGCCCCCTTCAAGTGGGAGGGCAATGGCCAGTTGCCGCAGGACATCGCTGAAGTGGTCTCCAACGACCTGATGCGCAGCGGCAAGTTCAAGCCGCTGGCCCGTGGCCAGATGCCGCAGACGCCGAGCACCAGCGGCGAGATCAACTTCGCGCCCTGGGCTTCCCAGGGGGTCGAAGCCGTGGTGGTCGGCTCCATCGCCGCCGTGGGTGATGGCACCTACAAGATCAACTTCGAGCTGGTCGACGTCCTGAAAGGCCAGCTGGCCAAGACCCAGGGCGGTGAAGCGAACGGTTACATCCTGGACAGCCGCATGGCGACCATCCCGGGTGCCCAGATGCGCCAGTTTGCCCACCGCATCTCCGACATCGTCTACGAGCGTCTGACCGGTGAACGTGGTGCCTTCCTGACTCGTCTGGCCTATGTCTCCGTGCAGCAGGGGACCCAGTTCCCGTATCAGCTGCGGATCTCCGACTACGACGGCTACAACGAGAAGACTCTGTTGCGCTCCCGTGAACCCCTGATGTCCCCGGCTTGGTCGCCGGATGGCAGCAAGCTGGCTTACGTGAGCTTTGAGAACCAGAAGTCCGAGATCTATGTGCAGGACATCTACACCCAGCAGCGCAGTCTGATCACCAGCTTCCGTGGCATCAACGGTGCGCCGGAGTGGTCTCCAGATGGTCGTCGTTTGGCTATTGTTCTGTCCAAAGATGGGCAGCCTGACATCTATGTCGTTGATGTTGCTAGCAAGCAACTCACTCGAGTCACAAATAACCGCACCATCGACACCGAACCCTCCTGGATGCCGGACGGTCAAACTTTGCTGTTCACCTCTGAACGTGGTGGCAAACCCCAGATTTATAGCGTAAATTTGGCGACTGGCATGACTCGCCGGATGACCTGGGAAGGGGATTCCAACCAGGGGGCATCCATCACACCGGACGGCAAGTCCATGGTGATGGTGACCCGGGTTCAGGGACAATATCGCATCGCTCGCCAGGATATGGAAAATGGAGCCATGCTGGTACTGACCCAGAGTGCTCTGGATGAATCGCCAAGTGTGGCTCCCAATGGCAGCATGATCATTTATGCCACCATCTATCAGGGTCGTAAGAGTCTCGCATTGGTGTCGACCGACGGTCGCTTCAAGGCAGTGCTTCCGACCAGTAGCGGTGAAATTCGTGCACCAGCTTGGTCGCCCTTCTTGAATTGATAAAAATCGATTGTTTTTTGTTTTGTTATAAAGGTTTAAGGAAATAGCATGCAACTCAATAAACTGCTCAAGGGTCTGGCCATCGCACTGCCACTGTTCACCCTGGCTGCCTGTAGCTCCTCTTCCGACTCCGACGCCGCTGGCGCCGAGTCCGGCATGACCGACGGCATGGGCGGTGTACAAACCGGCGGCGCCAACGGCATGTTGTCCCCGGAAGAGCAGATGCGTCAGAAGTTCGAAGCGCTGCAACGCGACAACGTGATCTACTTCCCGTACGATGGTTACGACATTCAGGGTCAGTACGCCGACCTGCTGGATGCCCACGCCAGCTACCTGCGTGAACGTCCGAGCGTCAAGGTATTGATCGAAGGCCACGCCGACGAGCGCGGTACGCCGGAATACAACATCGCGCTGGGTGAGCGTCGTGCCAAGGCTGTTGCCAAGTATCTGCAAACCCTGGGTGTGCAGGCCGAGCAGCTCTCCATCGTCAGCTATGGCGAAGAGAAGCCGCTGGATCTGTCCCACACCGAGGAAGCCTTTGCCAAGAACCGCCGTGCGGTCCTGGTTTACTAAGGTTTGAGTCGAACGAAGTTCGTTTATATGCAAGCGGCCATTTCGATGGCCGTTTTATTTGCACTAAACGTCAAGGTTTGATCCGAATGAAATCTGTATCAGCGAGCGACTATGCGCTGGCCGTTTTATTTGCACTAAACGCTAAGGTTTGATCCGAATGAAATCTGTGTACAAGCAAGCTGGTGTTGCGCTGGCCGTGTTGGTTGCTTTGAATGCGCAAGCGGCGGCACCCGTGAGCGATCTGAGCGGGGATTCTGGCAGCAGCGGCGTGGTGCTGAGCGGCAACAATGGTGCCATCGTACCGACCGGCAGCCTGGAAGACCGGGTTGCTCTGCTGGAGCGTACCCTCAACGCCCGTCTGCGTCTGCAGGCCGAACTGCAGCAACAGGTCGACTCCCTGCAAGGGGAGGTCTCCGAGCTGCGTGGTCAGCTGGAACAGCAGACCTACCAGATGGAGCAGTCCCAGGAGCGCCAGCGCCAACTCTACCAAGAGCTCGACAAGGTGGCCAACAGCCAGCCTGCCGCCGCGCCCGCAACACCTGCTGCAACGCCTCCTGCCGCGGCAGCCAACTACTCCACCAACCAGGATGAGAACCAGGCCTACGACGCGGCCGTGAACATGGTGCTCAAGGAGAAGAACTACGACAAGGCCATTCCTGCCTTCGAAGGGTTCATCAAGCAGTTCCCGAACTCCAGCTATGTTCCCAATGCCCACTACTGGCTTGGCCAGCTGATGTTCAACAAGGGCGACAGGGCGGGGGCCGCGAGCCAGTTCTCCACGGTGGCGAACAAATACAGCAAGTCACCCAAGCGGGCCGATGCCCTGCTGAAACTCGGCATGCTCGCCCAGCTTGACGGCAAAAAAACAGAGGCCAAGGCCTTCTATGAGCAGGTGATCAAGGGTTACCCCAACACCTCGCCGGCCCAGCTGGCCAAACAGAGTCTGGCCAAGCTGTGACATTGCTGCATGTCACTGTTTTCGTAACACTCTTGTAAAGAACTCTCTGCTTTGTATGCGCAGTGAACAATCAGATTTAATTTAAGATTTTTCTATTGCGCCAGGATGATAAATCCGTAATATAGGCCGCCGTCAGAGCCGGAGCAGTAATGCAGTCGGCACTGGTCGTGGTGAGGGTCGTTAGCTCAGTCGGTAGAGCAGTTGACTTTTAATCAATTGGTCGCTGGTTCGAATCCAGCACGACCCACCATTTCTTCACAGCAGGTGAAGACAATATTCCCAGGTCGTTTAGCTCAGCTGGGAGAGCACCTCCCTTACAAGGAGGGGGTCACTGGTTCGAGCCCAGTAACGACCACCATGTTGTAATGCTGGCCGCCACATGCGGTTGGTGAAAAGTTCAGGATGTGGGTCGTTAGCTCAGTCGGTAGAGCAGTTGACTCTTAATCAATTGGTCGTAGGTTCGAACCCTACACGACCCACCACTCTGAACACAGAATCCCAGGTCGTTTAGCTCAGCTGGGAGAGCACCTCCCTTACAAGGAGGGGGTCACTGGTTCGAGCCCAGTAACGACCACCATG
>NZ_JBFOCP010000041.1:0-82687 GCF_040907855.1 Aeromonas sp. s4
CTGACCCCATGCCGAACTCAGAAGTGAAACGCTGTAGCGCCGATGGTAGTGTGGCATTCGCCATGCGAGAGTAGGACACTGCCAGGCACCCAATTAAACGGTGATGTGAAGAATCACATGACTGGCTGCGAGGATGACACCTCACAAACAAGCAGCAAAAGATTTAGCGAAAGCTAACCGAATGCGGAGCGGTAGTTCAGTCGGTTAGAATACCGGCCTGTCACGCCGGGGGTCGCGGGTTCGAGTCCCGTCCGCTCCGCCACTAAATTGAAAGGCCTTCCCTATCGGGAAGGCCTTTTTGCTATCTGACATTTGCCTAGTCTCTCATCCTCAGTAGCAGGTAGCTTGGTTGGGTTATCACCCCCCTACGACAATCCCCGCCCTATAGAATGGCATTCATGCTTTATTCGTGGTCACACATATAGACAGTTCAGGGATGACTCAACAATCTGCCTGGCTGAGCAGAAGTCAGTGGCCATCGCTACCTGGAGTTAGTCACCAGGAAATATCCTGGCTGGTTGCGGCTGATCTGCTGCGTTCTGAGGGCCTAGTGGCATAGACGAGGGAGGGCGCAGGAAAGGTAAGGTGCGCTACTGTGGCTGAATCTGATGAGGTTATCCAGGATGCAGACGATATCTGGTAAAAGCGTGATGTTGTAGGACCGCTCAGGCTGATTCCATTTTCTGTTGTGTGGCGAGCAAGGGGTGCACAAAAGAAAAGGGGACAGCAGATGCTGTCCCCTCAAGTCATTTCGTCCATTCCCTGAACTGCCATGCTCCCTGCAATCCTTGACGCTATCCTTTCCTTTGGAAATTCCCCTTCCCAATCCGTTGGGGTGTCCTGTGGCCTTCCTAGCCTGGCAATCTGTCCTGATTGCTTCACCCTCTCCTTCCTGGAGGTGTCCATTACCACATCCCGTGGTGTTCCTGCGTCATCCTGACTGATAACCATCCTGGCTATCACGCTTCATCTTGAAGCTGTTCCTGACCGCGTCTTGCGGTGTCCTTTCATCCTTGATGAGCGACAATCCGTGCCACTCAACCTCATCCCGAGGTATCCAACTACCGCATCCTGCGGTTGTCCTGTCGCTCCTTGTGATAACCATCCTGGCTATCAACCCCATCCCGAGGTGTTCCTTGCCCACATCCTGCAGGCTATTCCTTGTTTATGCGCTGTTTCTGCATCCTGCCGAATCAGCTCGTCCTTGTGAGACCCATACTAAGGCAATTGCAGGCTCGAACAAGGTGTGCAATCGGATTGAGCTCCGTGACATGTGGTACAGAAATGGGCTGATGTTGAATATTATCTATTTTTATCAGTTATTTAGATAGTTTCCGTGGAAAGCATACCCAGTGCGGGATGGCTTCACGTACGGTTCAACACTGAGGGGTCTTACAGGGGGAATGGCAGATCTCTTACAAGCAGAAATCGGTAGGAAAACGATGGTACAGCCGCTTCAATCAGGGGTGTAAGAGTTCAAAATTAATTGAATACTTATGCTTTAAAAGTAGACAAAAGCCGAGATAAATCTCGGCTTTGTATTGTCTGCTGGTTTCTTTAGCTGACCCTTGTCCCAGGAGTCGGGTAGGCCTTGCGGAGTGATTCGGGTGCAAGCACCTCCAGGTTGCCGCTCATGTTGTTCAGCCAGGAGCGGAACTCGGGCGTATCCTGCACTTCGGTCTCCACCACCACGCTGCGCTTGTCGTAACGGGTCATACGCGGGTTATGCCCCGGGATTTGTCCATCGATCAGGGTCGGGCAGTTGGCATCGATGCGCCCGACGAAGCGGATCGGACCGCTGACGTCCTGATAACCCTGGTCGCGGATCAGCTTCTGGATATTGAAGTCCTTCGGCTGGGTCGCGCTGAAGTTGGTCAACTCCACGTTCTTGATGTGATCGAACGGAATGCCGTAGACCTTGGGATCCAGCTCGGAGAGGGTACAGAGCAGGATGGGGCCATCGGGCTGGTTCAGGATGCCGAGGGGATTGATTCGGTCATAGCAGAGCCAGACAGTACGCTCCTTGATGACACGCTGGATCTCGGCGCTGAATTTGCGGCCACGCCAGAGGGCGTCGCGGATCAGGGTGCTGCGGCGGATCTCCGGATTGCCGGCGAAGGGGCGAGGTGACTGGTGCACGCTCTCCAGCCAGCGCTCGGCCAGTTCGCTCTGGCTGTCGCGGATCACCTGACCAGCCTTGTCGATCAGCGGGTTCAATTCGGTCAGCACGCTTGCCGGCAACAGTTGGCTCGCCTGGTCGCTCCAGGTTTTCAGGGCCACTGCCAGCGAGAGCGGCATGATGTTGGCAAAGTCATTGAGACCATGGCGCTCGAAGCACCAGCCATGAGGCTTGCTGCGCTCATCGGAGGTGAGGTCGAACAGTCCCATGCCGGACATCTCTTCCAGGTCCCGTTGCACGGTACGGAGACTGACGTGAATGCCTTCCTCTTCCAGTTTTACCTGGAGTTGGCTGGCGGTCAGCTTGTAAGGGCGGTGCGGGATGCAACGCGCCAAGGTCAGTTGTCGTAACAGCTTCTTACTCATGGTGCATGCCTTCACTGGTTTAGCGTTGAGTGTATCCTAGCCATGGCCTGCGACAGTCTATGTCGCAAGTTTTGCTGCGACAACTGTCGCCATTTTCATACATGAAGAACCAAGGCGTTGATAAATAAAACAAAAAAGCAATAAAAAGGGGTTGTTTGAGCCCTTTTTTTATTGCAAACAAGCCTTGCGAGGATGCTCGCGACCAGGGTGACAGGAAGGAAATGGAAGCAGTAAGGAGGGGGAGGTGGGAAGGAGGTGGGGGACGGGCCCCCACCTCGACACGTCGTTATGCCAGCCAGGACCAGGCTGATTTGGTGATGGCTGCGCCCACCATGTAGCCGAATACTGCGAGAGCGGCCACTCCGGCCACCAGCTTCTGACCGCGG
This sequence comes from Aeromonas sp. s4, assembly GCF_040907855.1. Classification (NCBI taxonomy): domain Bacteria; kingdom Pseudomonadati; phylum Pseudomonadota; class Gammaproteobacteria; order Aeromonadales; family Aeromonadaceae; genus Aeromonas; species Aeromonas sp. s4. The sequence goes on from NZ_JBFOCP010000041.1 coordinate 2,931, forward strand.
GCAGGGCGCTTGAGCGCCATGACGCCCAGGCCGATGTAGATCACCAGGGCAATCAGCTTGGCCATCAACCAGGGCTGCTGGCCAGGGCTCATCTGCAGGGTCACCGCCAGCAGCACGCCAAACAGCAGCAGGAAGGTGTCGTTGATGTGGGGCAGCACCTTCAACCATTTCTGTTGCAGCCGCCCGCTGCCCGCCAGCGCCAGGCTCCAGCGGTAGAGGAAGAGCAGCAGGCTGACCAGGGCCAGGGTCATGTGAAGGTGTTTGAGCATGGGGTAATAGGCAATCATGTTGCTTCCTTGTCGTTGTCGGGCAGACCGCTGTTCCATTGATGGGCGTGGGTACGCTCCTGTCCTTCCTGATCGTCTTGCAGCAGGTCGGAGAGGATGTCGCGGTATTGCAGGCTCTTGTTGATATAGGTGTGCTCGTCGTCCAGGTAGTTGACCTGTTCCCGCAGCAGTCGGTTGTCATACTGCTTGAACATCTGTCCCGCACGCCAGGCCTGATTGGCCCTGAACCCCAAGAGGGTGAGTGCTTCTACTCCAAGATCCACGGCCGATCCCAGGGTTTCGCGGTGCACGCTGTCTATCCCGTGGCGCAGGATCTCGTGGGCATGGGGTCTGTCCTGGGCACGGGCCAGTATTCTGAGGTGCGGGAAGTGCTTTTTCACCATCTCGATCACTTCGAGGGAGGTGGCCGGGTCATTGAGGGAGAGCACCAGCAGTTTGGCCTTGTGGGCGCCGGCCGCGTGCAGCAGGTCGAGTCGGCTGGCATCCCCATAAAACACCTGGTAGCCGTACTTTCTCAGCATCTCTATCTGGCTGGCATCCTGCTCGAGTATGGTGGTGCCAATACCATGGCCGTGGAGCAGACGCCCCACTATCTGACCGAAGCGACCGAAGCCGGCGATGATGACCGGGTGTTCCACCAGCTCGGGCTGTTCGTGTTCGGGGGTGTCGCTCTGGTTGCGGTAGTCGAACCAGGGCTGGATCACCCGATCGTTGAGGATAAGCAGCAGCGGTGTCAGCGCCATGGAGAGGGCGACGACCAGAGTCAGCAGTGAGATGGTGCTGCCCGGCAGTACCTTGTTCTGGGCGGCGAACGAGAACAGCACGAAGGCGAACTCCCCGCCTTGGGCCAGGGCCAGGGCGAAGGTCCAGCGCTGGTTAGGGGAGAGGCGAATGACAAAGCCGAGCCCCATCAGCACCAGCCACTTGAGCACCATCAGACCGATCACCAGTGCCGGGATCAACAGGGGATGGGCGGCAAAGAGGCTGAAGTCGATGCCGGCACCCACCGACATGAAGAAGAGGCCGAGCAGCAACCCCTTGAACGGCTCAATGTCCGCTTCCAGCTCGTGGCGGTATTCGCTGTCCGCCAGCACCACGCCGGCGAGGAAGGAGCCGAGGGCGGGGGAGAGGCCGACGGATTCCATCAGCACCGCGATGGCGATCACCAGTAGCAGGGCGGCAGCGACGAAGATCTCCCGCATGTGGGACTGGGCGATGGCGCGAAACACCGGCCGCATCAGGTAATGACCACCCAGCACGATGCCGGCGATGGCGGCCACCACCAGCAGGCCGTGCTGCCAGCCTGCCAGCTCTGAGCTGCCGCTGCTGGCGACCGGCGCGATGGCCAGCAGCGGCAGGATCGCCAGGATGGGGATGACGGCGATGTCCTGGAACAGCAACACCGCAAACGCGGAGCGGCCGCTTTCGCTCTGCATCAGTTTGCGCTCCTGCAGGCTCTGCAGCACGATGGCGGTGGAGGAGAGCGCAAGAATGAGACCGATGGCGAGCCCCTGCTGCCAGGGCAGACCCAAAAGATAACCCACCCCGGTCAGGGCGACACTGGTGAGCAGCACCTGCAGACCACCGGTGCCGAGGATGGGCCCTTTCAGTTGCCACAACAGGGCCGGGCGCAGCTCCAGACCGACCAGAAACAGCATCAGCACCACCCCGAACTCGGCGAAGTGCATCACGTCTTTCTGCTCGCCCACCAGACCAAGCAGGAAGGGACCTATGATGATCCCCGCCAGCAGGTAGCCAAGGACAGAGCCCAGCCCCCACCGCTTGGCCAGCGGGACGGCGATCACCGCCGCCGAGAGGTAGATCAGGGCATCAAACAGCAATCCATGTCCCATCAGCGGCTCCTCCTTAACATGATGAATGCCGGTGAGGGCTGGCCGGGCCTGCGCCCGGATCGAGTGTGTGTCATGGGAGTACCCCCAGCAGATCGCGCAGATAGGGGCTTTCGGCCAGCTGGGCCGGGGTCAGCTGCTCGTCACGCAGGGCGCACAGCAGTTGGCGATAGTCCTGGCCGCAGCGGCGCAGCGCCTCGGGATCCTCGAGTTTGTGGAAGGAGTGCAGCACGAAAGGGGGCAGCCAGCGCATGCCGCACAGCTGTGCGGTCTGCTGGAAGGGGAGCAGGAAGTCGAGCAGCGGGCGCTGGTTGTAGCCCTCGCTGCAATATGACTCGGGCGCGCCCCCCGTGGTGATGGCGCTGAGCCACTGCTTGCCGTTGAGGGCATGGGCCTCGGGGCCGTAGGCATAGCCGTACTCCAGCACCAGGTCCATCCACTCTTTCATGATGGCCGGGCAGGAGTACCAGTAGAAGGGGTGCTGGAAGACGATGATGTCGTGCTCCGCCAGCAGGGCCTGTTCCCGTTTCACGTTGATGAACATGTCCGGATAGCGCTGGCAGAGATCGTGCAGGGTGATCCCCTCCAGCCCCTCGATGGCGTGCAGCAGTTGTTTGTTGGCCCGGGAACTCTGCAGCGCCGGGTGTGAAAAGATGACCAGAATGCGTTTCATGGGATTCCTGAAGAGGGTCTGCTGCCGGCACATGCGACAGACTGTGAGCTGAAACGTTATCAAGAAGCTCCCTGGCCCGCCAGTTCCGGGATCAGTGCGCGCAGCGCCGGATTCAGGGTCTGGTGGGCGGGGTAGCAGAGGCCGATGCGGCGGAACATCCGGGGGCCGCTCACGGGCAGGGTGCACAGGCCCGCTTCGTCCTCCACCAGCCCGTCGGGCAGGAAGCTGATGCCCACTCCGGCCAGCACCAGCGCCATCACCAGCCCCTTGCTCTCGGCCTTGGCCACCAGATTGAGGGTGAGCCGGTCACAGGCCAGCAGGCCTATGGTTTGCTGATGGGCTTCGCAGGGGGGACACTCAATGAAATCATGGTGTTGCAACTCAGCCAGCTCGATACGCGCCCTGCCCGCAAGAGGGTGTCTCCTGGGAACGCACAGCACGTACTCCTCTTCCCAGAGCGGCAGGAAGATCTCGTCCTCCCGGCGCAGGGCATCCAGGGTCAGCCGGCAGTCGGCCGGGGTGCCGTAATCGGAGAGGGTGAGATCCAGCTCGGGCAGTACCCCCTGCACCCGCCGAAGCAATCCCGCCAGCCGACGGCGGCTGAGGTCGGGCATGATGGCCATGTTGAGTCTCGCACGCGTCGCCTTCTGGCGAAACAGAGTCGGCAGGCGACGCGCCTCTTCCACCAGCTTGACGGCGTGGGGATAGAGATAGTGGGCCGGAGCCTTCGCTTCCACCCCCTTCTTGCCCCGGATGAAGAGGCTGTCCCCCAGGCTCTCTTCGAGCTGGCGAAGGCCGGCGGAGAGGGAGGGTTGGCTCACGTGGCAGCGGGCTGCCGCCGCCGTGATGTTCTTCTCTTCATAGATGGCGATGAAGAAGCGCAGCAATCTCAGGTCCAGCATGGGGATACCATAGTTAATTCAGATGATAACCAGCGGAAAACTATATTTATCGCCGATGGATGTAGCGACTATAGTGACTGGGTCCCGTGCTGGCCAGCCCTTGTTTGACGCCCATTTCAACGCATCAGAAGGAAAACTCCATGTCCAAGTCCCTCGTGGTGATCACCGGCGCGTCCGCCGGGATCGGTGCCGCCATTGCCCGCGCCTTCTCCGCCGCCGGCCATCCGCTGCTGTTGCTGGCCCGCCGGGTCGAGCCCATGCAGGCGCTGAACCTGCCCGATACCCTCTGCATCGGGGTCGATGTCACCGACACCGCCGCCATGAAGGCCGCCGTGGCGCAGGCGGAGGCGCAATTCGGCCCGGTGGGATGTCTGGTCAACAATGCCGGCGTCATGCTGCTGGGACAGGCCGACGTGCAGGATCCCGCCGAGTGGCAGCAGATGCTCAACATCAACGTGATGGGGGTTCTGAATGGCGTGCATGCGGTACTGGCCGGCATGAAGGCCCGCCGCAGCGGCACCATCATCAACATCAGCTCCATCGCCGGTCGCAAGACCTTCCCGAACCATGCCGCTTACTGCGCCACCAAGTTCGCCGTTCACGCCCTGACCGAGAATATCCGGGAAGAGGTGGCCGATGTGGGCGTGCGGATGGTGACCATCGCTCCGGGCGCGGTGGAGACCGAGCTGCTCAGCCACACCACGGACGAGAGCATCAAGGCGGGCTATCACGACTGGAAGGATCAGATGGGAGGCGTCATTGCACCCGAGGTGATCGCCGACGCCGTGCTCTACGCCTGGCACCAGCCGGCCAACGTCTGCGTGCGGGAGATCGTGCTGGCAGCCACCCGTCAGCAACCCTGATGCAAACGGGGGAGGGGTTGACCCTCCCCCTGGGCCAAGGGTTACCATAGGCCCTCTTTCGTCATTGAGTCGTCTCATGGTCCTGACCCGTCGCCAACTCGCTCGCGCCCGCCGCTGGCTCCCCCTGTGGAGTCTGGTGCTGGTGCTGATGTCGTTTGGCAGCCGTGCGGCCACCGATCTCTGTACCCTGACGCCCCATTGCAGCCAGAGCGAGCGTACCCTGGAAAAAGCCATGCCCTGCGGCAGCTTCACCTCGGCGCTCGCCATGACGGTGCTCACCAACGACAGCCTGACGGTTGCCCGGCTTGAGCCCGACAGGCCGACATTCCTCTCTCCCTCTCTGTTCATGCCGGAGGCGCCCCTGGAGCGTCTCGAGCGTCCGCCCCGTCACCACGGCTGAGTCGAGTTTCCCTTTCCGGGCATTTCTTCTTAACCGAGGTGAGATATGTACAAGTCCCTGTTACTGGCCGTGCTGGCCGGTACCGTCAGTTTTTCTGCTCTGGCAACCGGGCAGATGACCGTCTACAAGTCCCAGTATTGCGGTTGCTGCAAGACCTGGATCAAGCACATGGAAGAGAACGGCTTTGAGGTCAAGGTCGTGGAAACCGAGCAGCTTGACCCGATCAAGCAGCAGCATGGCATCACCCCGCAGCTGGCCTCCTGCCACACCGGGGTGGTGAACGGCTATGTGGTGGAGGGGCATGTGCCCGCTGCCGACGTGCAGAAGCTGCTCAAGGAAAAACCGGCGATCCGCGGTCTGACCATTCCGGGGATGCCCCAGAGTGCGCCGGGCATGGATATTCCGGGTCAGCCCTATCAGGTGCTGAGCATCAGTGACGAGGGCGCGACCAAAGTCTGGTCGAGCTACCCCGGCTGATGGATGCTGACCGTGAGCAGACACACTTCCATCATGTGAGGCACACCTGAGCGAACCCGTGTCGCCTACGGTCAGGGAGGAGGGCCGCCATCGCGAGATGGCGGCCCTTTTTCGTCGATTTGGGGGGGGAATGTCCGGGGAGCCCTTGCAACCCCGGGCGACAAGGGGCAGATTGATCGCCAATTTTTATTTTCTCAGGGACGCTTTTCCCACTGCCTGCCGGTGTGCCGTCTGGATGCGTGCAGCACCAGCGGGAGGGGCTGCCCTGTGACAGCGCAAAGGATGCGACATGTTCACCTTTTCCCGGGGGTTGCTGCTGGCTTGCCTGCTTGCTGCGCCCTGTTCCCATGCCAACGAAGAGTCCGCCATGCCTACAAGCGATACTTCCACCCAGCCTGTCATTGTCCCCCCGGTGGCTGCCAAGCACCCCCATACCCTGAAAAAACACGGGGACACGCGCGTCGACAACTACTACTGGCTGCGTGACGACGAGCGGCAGAAGCCCGAGGTGCTGGACTATCTCAAGGCCGAGAATGCCTACACCGAGGCCATGCTCGCACCGATCAAGCCGCTGCGCGAGCAGCTCTACAAGGAGATGGTGGCCCGTATTCCCCAGCAGGACGAGTCTGTCCCCTATGTGAAGAACGGCTACCGCTATCAGACCCGTTACGAGCCGGGCAAGGAGTACGCCATCTACTCCCGCAGCAAGGTGGAAGGGGACGGGGCGCCCGCCCTGCTGCTGGATGGCAACCAGCGCGCCGAAGGCCACGAGTTCTATGCCCTGGGGGCGCTCGAGGTGAGCCGCAACAACCGCTGGCTGGCGGTGGCGGAAGATTATCTCTCCCGCCGTCAATACAGAATCCAGTTCCTCGATCTGGAGAGCGGCGCCTGGGCCGCCGACACCCTCGAGAACACCTCCGGCAACCTGGTGTGGGCCAACGACAGCAAGACGGTCTTCTATGTGCGCAAGCACCCCAAGACCCTGCTGCCCTACCAGGTCTATCGCCACGAGCTGGGCACGGATCCCGCGAAGGATACCCTGGTCTACGAGGAGAAGGACGACTCCTTCTATGTGAGCCTCTACGCCACCACCTCGGAAGATTTCATCGTCATCTCCCTCTCCAGCACCACCACCAGCGAGGCGCGCCTCATCGATGCCAATGTGCCGGGCCAGACGCCACGCCTGTTCCTGCCCCGTCAGGTGGATCACGAATACAGCCTGGATCACTACCGCGGCCGCTTCTATGTGCGCTCCAACAAGGACGGCAAGAACTTCGGCCTCTACGAGACCAAGGAGAGTCCGGTGGATCGCTGGAAGGCGGTGATCGCCCCCAATCCGGACGTTCTGCTGGAGAGCTATGCCCTGTTCAGGGACTGGCTGGTGCTGGAGGAGCGCAGTCAGGGGTTGACCCGGTTGCGTCAGGTCAACTGGCAGAGCGGCGAACAGAAGGAGATCGCCTTCGACGATCCCGCCTATGTCACCTGGCTTGCTTACAACCCGGAGCCGGACACCAGCGCCCTGCGCTATGGCTACTCCTCCATGACCACGCCGTCCTCCACCTACGAGCTGGACATGGACAGCGGCAAGCGGACCCTGCTCAAGCAGCAGCCGGTGGCGGGCTTCGTGCCTGCGCAATATGCCAGCGAGCGGCTCTGGATCACCGCCCGTGACGGCGTAGCCGTGCCGGTGTCGCTGGTCTATCGCAAGGACAAGTTCAAGAAGGCAGGGGGTGGTGCAGGCACCAATCCCCTGCTGGTCTACGGCTATGGCTCCTACGGCGCCAGCATGGACCCGGACTTCAGCAGCTCACGCCTGAGCCTGCTGGACCGGGGCTTCGTCTACGCCATCGCCCATATCCGGGGTGGCGAGGAGCTGGGCCGCACCTGGTATGAAGAGGGCAAGCTGCTCAAGAAGCAGAACACCTTCAACGACTTCATCGACGTGACCGAGGCGCTGGTGGCGCAAGGCTACGGCGCCAGGGATCAGGTCTATGCCATGGGAGGCAGCGCCGGCGGCCTGCTGATGGGGGCCGTCATCAACCAGGCGCCCCAGCTCTATCGCGGTGTGGTGGCCCAGGTGCCCTTCGTCGACGTGGTCACCACCATGCTGGACGAGTCCATTCCCCTCACCACAGGGGAGTATGACGAGTGGGGCAACCCGAACAAGAAGCGCTACTACGACTACATGAAGGCCTACAGCCCCTACGATCAGGTCAAGGCCCAGGCCTACCCGAATCTGCTGGTGACCACGGGGCTGCACGACTCCCAGGTGCAGTACTGGGAGCCGGCCAAGTGGGTGGCCAAGCTGCGTGAGCTGAAGACGGACGACAACCAGTTGCTGCTCAGCACCGACATGGAGGCCGGTCACGGCGGCAAGTCGGGCCGTTTCAAGGCCTATGAGGACATCGCCCTGGAGTTCGCCTTCATTCTGGAGCTGGCTGGCAGCAAGGCGTGATGGCCGGGCCCAAATGAAATCAGCTTGTTACCAAACCCCGTTCCGGCAGCCCCGGATCGGGGTTTTTGCATCTTGGCGACAAAAGCGTCATTAACGTCGTGTTTATGCTGTTCAATATGCATTTCGCGATATAACGGACCAGGTATCTAATCCTTGCCAGTCAAGGGTTGCGAAAGAATCTGGGCGTGCTTTTTATTGCTTCCCTTTGATAGTTCATGTAATTAATCTGCCCTTGAGAAATGAATGATCCGCTTCAAACTTCTCGCTATTTAAATCCGCCATTTTGCTGTTTTGTTTGATTTATGTTGGTGTTATGTGCTTAATCGGAGCGTTAATGCTTTTGAACTGACCCGTTTCTGGTCAGATCACCTCCGATCGGCATGACGCTGATTATCTCACCGCAGGATGATGGTGGCTTTTGGAAGGGCGCGTGCCGCTCGACCATTTCCTCGTACGAGGTCGTATAGGCGAACCCAGTCTTGATGCGGGTCTGTCTCATATTCTCCCGGGAAACGGGTGAAATAAATCAATGAAAAGGATGAAGAACATGAAAGGATTATCCTTGGCGTGCGCCTTGTCGGCGGCTCTGGTCGGTGTGTCGTTTGGTGGTCCGGTGCAAGCGCAGGAGCGCTTCGTGACCATAGGCACCGGCGGTCAGACCGGCGTCTACTACGTGGCGGGCCAGTCCATCTGCCGCTTCCTCAACCGCGGCGCCGCCGATCACCAGATCAAGTGCAACGCCCCGGCCAGTGGCGGTGGTGTTGCCAACGTCAACGGCATCCGCTCCGGCGAATTCAACTTCGGCATCATGCAGTCCGACCACCAGTACAAGGCGATGAAGGGCGTCGAGCCGTTCAAGGCCGAAGGTCCGATGGATGACATCCGCGCCGTCTTCTCCCTGCAGAGCGAAGTGTTCACCATCCTGGCCCGCAAGGACGCCAAGGTAGCCAGCTTCGACGACCTGAAGGGCAAGCGCGTCAACATCGGCAACCCGGGTTCCGGTCAGCGTGACACCTTTGAAGAGATCATGGCCGTGAAGGGCTGGGACAAATCCGCCTTCAGCCTGGTTTCCGAACTGAAACCCGCCGAGCAGGCCTCTGCCCTGGGTGACAACAACATCGATGCCATGAGCTACTTCGTCGGCCACCCGAACGGCGCCATCCAGGAAGCCTCCACCACCACGGACACCGTGCTGGTGCCGGTCACCGGCCCCGAAATCGACAAGCTGCTGGCCGAGAAGAGCTACTACAGCAAGGCCGAGATCCCGGGTGGTCTCTACAAGGGCAGCCCGAACCCGACTCCGTCCATCGGTGGCAAGGCGGTGCTCTCCACCAGCGCCAAGGCTGACCCGGAAGTGGTCTACCAGCTGGTCAAGTCCGTGTTCGACAACCTGGACCGCTTCAAGCGCCTGCACCCGGCCTTCGCGGATCTGAAGGAAGCCGACATGATCAAGGTGGGTCTCTCCGCTCCGCTGCATGAAGGCGCTGTGCGTTACTACAAGGAACGTGGCTGGATGTAATCCGGCTGCGTCTTCGGATGTGCCCCGGACTCGCTCCTCCTTCGGGGGAGCGAGTCTCATTTATTGCAGTACCTACAGAGTCACACTATGCAGCAAACACAACAACAAGAGGCGTTCTCGGCCGAGGAGCTGATCGCCCAGGACGTCGGCGCCAGGCTGCCCGTCGGCCCCATGAGCTGGATCATCGCGGGTCTTGCGCTGATCTGGTCCCTGTTCCAGCTCTGGATTGCCTCGCCGCTGCCCTTCTCCCTCGGCATCGGCGTCCTCAACGACACTGAAACACGCTCGATTCACCTGGCCTTCGCCATCCTGCTCGCCTACCTGGTGTTCCCCGCCATGCGCAGCTCACCGCGAGACAGGGTTCCCCTTGCCGACATCGCCCTCGGCCTCGTCGGTGCCGCCGTCGCCAGCTATCTGTTCGTGATGTACCAGGAGCTTGCCCAGCGTCCCGGCAACCTGACCACCATGGACTTCGCGGTGGCCTGCGTCGGCATCCCGCTCCTGCTGGAAGCGGCCCGCCGTGCCCTGGGCCCGGCCCTGGCGGTCATCGCCATCGTCTTCCTGGCCTACAGCCTGGCCGGTCCCTGGATGCCTTCCCTGCTGGCCCACCGCGGGGTGAGCCTGCATGCGCTGGCCAACCACCAGTGGATCACCACCGAAGGGGTGTTCGGCATCGCCCTTGGGGTCTCCACCAGCTTCGTCTTCCTGTTCGTGCTGTTTGGCGCCCTGCTCGAGCGCGCCGGTGCGGGCCATTACTTCATCCAGCTCGCCTTCAGCCTGCTGGGTCACCTGCGCGGCGGCCCGGCCAAGGCGGCCGTGGTCGCCTCGGCACTGACCGGCGTCATCTCCGGCTCCTCCATCGCCAACGTGGTGACCACGGGCACCTTCACCATCCCCATGATGAAACGGGTCGGTTTCTCCAAGGAGAAGGCCGGCGCGGTGGAAGTGGCCTCTTCGGTCAACGGCCAGATCATGCCGCCGGTCATGGGGGCTGCTGCCTTCCTGATGGTGGAATACGTGGGCATCCCCTATGTGGAGATCATCAAGCACGCCTTCCTGCCGGCAGCCATCTCCTACATCGCCCTGCTCTACATCGTGCACCTCGAGGCGCTCAAGCTCGGGATGCAGCCCATCGGCAACCGTCAGCCGCGCCCCTGGCTGCGTCGCCTGACCGGCTTCGCCTTCGGTGCCGCCCTCATCAGCGGCCTCTCCATGGCGGTCTACTACGGTCTGGGCTGGCTCAAGCCGGTACTGGGTGACTATGCCCTGCCGGGGATCAGCGTGCTGCTGGCTGTCGCCTACCTGGGACTGCTGAAGATCGCCGCGAGCAACGCGCCGCTGCCGGCGGAAGACCCGGACAAGCCACTGGACGAGCTGCCCGAGACCCGCGCCGTGCTGCTCTCCGGCCTGCACTTCCTGCTGCCCGTGGTGGTGCTGGTGTGGTGTCTGATGGTGGAGCGCCTCTCCCCCGGCCTGTCGGCCTTCTGGGGTTCGGTGATGCTCATCATCATCCTGCTGACCCAGCGACCGCTGCTGAACTGGCTGCGCACCGACGGCAAGCATGACTACGGCTCCTTCACCGATGGCGTGGTGGACCTGCGCGAGGGGCTGATTGCCGGTGCCCGCAACATGATCGGCATCGGCATTGCCACCGCCACTGCCGGCATCATCGTCGGGGCCGTCTCCCAGACCGGCGTCGGCCTGGTACTGGCGGATCTGGTGGAGTTCCTCTCCATGGGCAACCTGCTGCTCATGCTGATCCTCACCGCGCTGCTGAGCCTCATCCTCGGCATGGGGCTGCCGACCACTGCCAACTACATAGTGGTATCGAGCCTGCTGGCGCCGGTGATCGTCACCCTGGGTCAGCAGAACGGCCTCATCGTGCCACTCATCGCGGTGCACCTGTTCGTCTTCTACTTCGGCATCATGGCGGACGTGACCCCGCCGGTGGGGCTGGCCTCGTTCGCCGCGGCCGCCGTCTCCAAGGGCGACCCCATCAAGACCGGGATCACGGCGTTCTACTACAGCCTGCGTACCGCAGCGCTGCCGTTCCTGTTCATCTTCAACACCGATCTGCTGCTCATCAACGTGGACTTCGCCCATGGCGTGCTGATCTTCATCGTGGCCACCATCGCCATGCTGATCTTCGCTGCCGCCACCCAGGGCTTCTTCCTGGTGAAGAGCCGCTGGTACGAGAGCGTGCTGCTGCTGCTGGTGGCCTTCACCCTGTTCCGTCCAGGCTTCTGGATGGATCTGCTGCACGACCCGTATCGCGACACCGCCCCGGCCGAGCTGGTCCAGACCATGGGGCAGGTGGAGGCTGAAAGCACCCTGCGCCTGCGCATGGAAGGGGAAGATGCGGTGGGCAAGTTGCGCCGCTTCACCGTGCTGCTGCCGGTGCCTTCGGGCGTCAGTGGTGAGGACCGTCTGGCCAAGCTGGGGATCCAGACCTATGAGCAGGACGGCAAGATCCTGATCGACACCGTCACCTTCGGCAGCCAGGCCGCCGATCTGGGGCTGGAGATGGATCAGCAGATCCTGAGCGTCAAGGCGCCCACCGAGCGCTGGCCCAAGGAGCTGATGTGGCTGCCGGGCTTCCTGCTGTTCGGGGCCGTGGTCTGGCTGCAACGCCGCCGGGTCGCTCGACCCTGATCATCACCCAATAAAAAACGGCGCCTTCGAGCGCCGTTTTTTATGCTGGGCTGTGATGCCGGCCGCTTCGGGCCATCAGTCCAGGGCATCAGTTGGACTGGGTCTGCTTCTGTTTTTGCAGTTGGTCGAGGGTCTGCTGCTCCTGCGGGCTGAGGCCAAGCTGCTCGCAGGCCTGTTCAAAGCTGATGCCAAGATGGCACATCATGATGTCGATAGCGGGCAGGTAGTTGGTCATAGCGTCTTCCATGGTGATCCTCCAGAACTGTCTCTTATGCCCGAGGGCGGGGATGGGGGCAATTAGACTTTAGGTGTAGGGTGCAATCTGCTTCAGCCTCTGCCACTGGCCGGGGGAATTTGCTACTCTTGCGGGCACTAAAGAGGTTGCCGCCCCAGGGTGAGCAGCCGGTGAGGAGCAGGGCATGTTATTGAGTTTCTTGATCATCGCATCGGGCTGGTGGCACATCCGCGCGGCTTACGGCTCAGACTCCCGTCAGTTCTACATCAGCAAACCCCTGACCATGCTGTTCATCATCGCCCTGGCGTTTGGCTACCAGAGCGACGATCACAACGGCTCCCACGCCTGGATCCTGCTCGGTCTCTGCCTGTCGCTGGCGGGGGACGTGCTGCTGATGCTGCCACGGGATCGCTTCATCCAGGGGCTGGCGGCATTTTTTGTCGCTCACCTCTGCTACATCGTCGGTTTCGCCCAGGGGCCCCTGGTGCTCAAGCTGGTGGACGGCCTGCTGCTGTTGCTGGTGGCCGGCATGGTGTTCGGGCTCCTGTGGGGCCAGCTCGGCGAGATGAGGATCCCCGTCTTCTGCTACATGCTGGTGATCATCGCCATGGCCTGGGTGGCCGCCGGTGCCTGGCATGCCTCTCTCACTGCCGGCAGCGCCGCCGCCCTGGTGGGGGCGCTGATGTTCCTCTTCTCCGACAGCATGCTGGCGCTGGACAGATTCCGCCGCCCCTTCCCCCATGCCACGGCCTGGATCATGAGCAGCTACTTCGCGGCACAGTTCCTGATCGCCGCCTCCCTGGCGGGCTGACCGGCGGGCAGCCATGAAAAACGGGCCTTCTGGCCCGTTTTGCTATGTGATCCCCACCTTTCACGCCTCGACCGGTTCTGCGTCAGGGGCCCTCGGGGCCGGCTGCTTGAGCAGCAGCATCAGGGCGCTGGCGACGAGCAGGAAGATACCCATCACGTAGAACACCTGGTTGTAGGCCATGATGGCCGCCTCGCGGCTAATGGTGTTCGACAGCATGGCCCGGGCCTGCAACTGGGCCTGCTCCGGCCCGGCTCCCTGGGCCATCATGGTCTGGGCCAGCTGCATCAGATAGGCCTGCCCCTCGATGCTGGTGGCGGTAAGGGTGCTGCCGATCTGGCTGACATGAGTCCGGGTGTCGTTGTCGATCAGGGTGGCGATGATGGCGATGCCGAAGGCGCCCCCCAGGTTGCGCAGCACGTTGAGCAGGGTCGAGGAAGAGGGGATCTCGTCCGGCGTCAGGCTGGCGGTCGCCACCAGGGAGAGGGGCACCATGATGAAGGGCTGCCCCAGGGCCCGCACGATGAGGGACTGGATCAGCTGGGGCCCGGCGTAGTCGGCGTTCATGTTCACGTTCATGAAGCAGCTGATGGCGAAGACCAGAAAGCCGAAGCTCACCAGATAGCGCGGATCTATCTTGTGGGTCAGCTTGGGCACCAGGGGGAGCACCAGCAACTGGGGCAACCCCATCCACATCAGCACTTCACCGATTTCCAGGGCGTTGTAGTTGTGGATCTGGGTCATGTAGAGGGGCAGCACATAGATGGAGCCCATCAACCCCATGCCGAGCACCAGGTAGGCGAAGCAGGCCAGGGCGAAGCGCGGGTTGTGCAGCAGCCGCAGGTTGACCAGGGGGTGGCGGCGCAGCAACTGGCTGATGACGAAGAACACCAGGGCCACCACCGAGATGACGGTGAGCCGCACGATGAAGCTCGAGCCGAACCAGTCCTCCCGGTTGCCCTCTTCCAGCACCACTTCCAACAGGCCAAGCCCCACCGCCATGGTGAGGATACCGATGAGATCCACCCGCTTGATCACCTCCCAGTCCACGGGCTTCCTGTCCAGTCCGTGGGCCAGCATGGCCATCACCAGCAAGCCGGGCGGCACGTTCAGATAGAAGATGTAGTGCCAGGACATCTGCTCCGTCAGCCAGCCCCCCAGGGTCGGACCGATGGCGGGGGCGAAGGTGGCGCACAGGCCGAATAGCGCCATGCCGGTGGCTCGCTTGTGCAGCGGCAGCAGGCTGACGATGAGGGAGAAGGCCATGGGGATCAGGGCCCCGCCGGTAAAGCCCTGCAGCGCCCGAAAGACGATCATGCTGGTGAGGTTCCAGCTGAACGAGCAGAGCACGGAGGCGACGATGAAGGCGCCCGTGGTCCACAGCAGGTAGCGCCGCACGCTCAGTCCCCGGCTCAGCCAGCCGCTCAGCGGAATGGCGATCATCTCCGCCACCAGATAGGAGGTGGAGATCCAGGAGCTCTCGCTCAGGGTGGCCGAGAGCGCCCCCTGAATGTCTTTCAGGGAGGCGTTGGTGATCTGGATGTCGAGGATGGCCATGAAGGCGCCGATGAGGCCCCCCATGACCGCGATCCAGTTGCGGCGTGGTATGGCGTCCATCAGTGGGCGGCCACCACGGGATCAGGGGTGCGGGTGTCGACGATCACCTCGGTGGAGAGGCCGGGCAGCAGCTTGCCCGCCAGGGCGCCCGGATCCGGGATGCTGATCTTGACCGGCACCCGCTGCACGATTTTGGTGAAGTTGCCGGTGGCGTTCTCCGGCGGCAGCAGGGCGAACTTGGCGCCGGTGGCCGGAGAGAGGCTGTCGATGATCCCCTCGACCGGTTGATCCGGATAGGCATCCAGGATCACCTCCACCTTCTGGCCCGGCTGCATGTGCTGCAACTGGGTCTCTTTGAAGTTGGCCTCGACCCACACCTGGCTCAGGGGCACCAGGCTGGCCACCTGCATACCGGACTGGACGTAGAGCCCTTCCCGCAGGCTGCGCTTGCCGATGATGCCGTCAGCCGGGGCTCGCAGCTCGGTGTAGCCGAGTTCCAGCCTGGCTTGTTCAAGCTGGGCCTCGCTCAATGCCAGCCTGGCCTGGTTCTGCTTGGCTTCGGCATCCAGCACCAGCAGCCGCTCGCGGGCGGCCTGCAAGGCGGCTTTGGCCTCCAGTGCCTGGGCCTGGTTGACCTGCAAGCCGGCACGTACCTCGTCCAGGCTGTCCTGGGAGCTGTAGTGACGCTCATTGAGCTGGCTGACCCGGCGCACCTGCTGCTGGGCCCGGACCTGCTCGGCGTTGGCCGAGCTGACTTTTGCCTCGGCCTGGCGGATGAGGCTCAGCTGCTGGATACGGGTGGCGGCGAGGTTATCCGCCGTCGCCTGGTTGAGGTGCAGATCGGCCTCGGCCTCCGCCACCTTGGTCCTGTATTCGCGGTCGTCGAGCCGGGCGATGAGCTGGCCGGCCTTCACCGCCTGGTTGTCGGTCACCAGTACTTCGCTGATGTAGCCGGAGAGCTTGGAACCGATGCCGGTCACCTCGCTTTGCAGGTAGGCGTTGTCGGTGCTCTCGAAGTAGCGGCCATGCAGATACCAGTAACCGGCAAACAGCAGGCCGAGCAGGGCCAGCACCAGGGCGGCCAGCAGGGGGATCTTCTTGTGTTGACTCATGATATTGGTTTTCCTGAACTGTGGCGGGCAGGCTAACATCGTGCAACTGTTTCGATTAGTATCCATTCATGAGATATACAGTTTCACTGGTGAAACAATGGACCTGAATGCTGCCTTAATCCTCGTTCGTATCGTCGACAAGGGCTCCTTTACCGCCGCTGCCCAGGAGCTGGGCATGACCAAGGCGACAGTGAGCCGCCGCATTGCCGAGCTGGAGCAGCGTCTCGGCGCGCGGCTGCTCTATCGCTCCACCCGGCAGCTCACCCTGACGGAAGCCGGTGAACAATATTATCTACGCTGCAGCAAGGCGGTGGAGGAGCTGGCCCAGGCCGAGCTGATGCTCAGTGCCAGCCAGCAGGAGGTGACGGGGACCCTCAAGCTGGCGGTGCCCATCGAGACGGGACAGCTGGTGGTGGGCAGGCTGGTGGCGAACTTCCTGCAAGCTTATCCGGGCATGAAGGTGGAGCTGGAGCTGACCAACCGCATCGTGGATCCCATCAGCGAGGGGCTGGATGCCATCGTGCGGGTCGGCGACATGAGCGACTCCAACCTGGCGGCGCGGCGTCTCTGGAGCACCGAGCGGCTGCTGTGCGCCAGCCCGGACTATCTGGCGCGCCACCCG
This sequence comes from Aeromonas sp. s4, assembly GCF_040907855.1. Lineage (NCBI taxonomy): Bacteria > Pseudomonadati > Pseudomonadota > Gammaproteobacteria > Aeromonadales > Aeromonadaceae > Aeromonas > Aeromonas sp. s4. Next base: position 19,343 of record NZ_JBFOCP010000041.1, read on the forward strand.
GTGATCCAGAGGCCCGCCGATCTGGTGCATCACGAGCGGATCGCGGTCAGCACGGGGTTCCTCGCCTCGCACTGGTGTTTCGAGCTGGATGATCGCGAAGTGCTGGTGGATCCCCCGTCCCGCTTCCAGGTCAACAACATCACCTGTGCCAGGGAGGCGGCGAAGGCGGGGCTGGGGCTGGCTTCCCTGCCCGCCATGCTGTGCCATGATGAGCTGGCGAACGGGACGCTGGTCTCCTTGCTGCCGGAGTGGCAGCAACCCAGGGTACCCATCTACCTGCTGTTTCCCGAGCGGCGCCTGATGCCGCGCAAGCTGAGGGCATTCATCGATTTTCTGGTGGCCAACGGCCCGGCTTACGGTATCGACAAGCTGCTGTGAAGAGCCCGATGCGGCGATGATTGAACTGGCAAGGGTTTCGAGGACAACGTATGGCGCGGTGGATGAATCTGTATCGGGCATCTCGCTCCCGGAAGATGCTCACTCTGGAATGATGGTAGTGCTGGTGATGATGGCACTGGCAAGGGTTTCGAGGACAACGATGGTGCGGTGGATGAATCTGTATCGGGCATCTCGCTCCCGGAAGATGCTCGCCCTGGAATGATGGTAGTGCTGGTGATGACGGCACTGGCAAGGGTTTCGAGGACAACGTATGGATCAGTGGATTAACTTGTATCGCGCCTCTCACTCCCTGGAGGCGCATGCCCTGAAAGGGGCCTTGGAGGTAGAGGGAGTCAGGGTGCGCCTCAGCGGCGAAGGGCTCTCCGGCGCGCTCGGGGAGCTGCCGGTGGATCTGCTGCAAGTGACCCTGATGGTGAACGAGCGGGATCGTCAGCGGGCGGGCCGGATCATCGAGCGCTACCAGCAGCGCCAGGGCAACGGCTGGCTGTGCGGCCAGTGCGGGGAGGAGAACGGCGCCAACTTCGATATCTGCTGGCGCTGCCATCACGATCCCCAGGATCATTGAACGCCCCTCGCGCCCTCAGCGCAGGGTGAAGTCGATGTCATCCCCCGCATGGGCATCGTGGTAGGTGGCGAGATCCAGCTCCTTCTCGCTGCGGGCGATGAGCACGGAGACTAGGATGTCGCCGGAGACGTTGACCGTGGTGCGCGCCATGTCGAGGATCCGGTCTATGCCTGCGATGAGTGCCACTCCTTCCAGCGGCAGTCCCACGGCAGTGAGGGTCAGGGTCAGCAGCATCAGCCCGGTACCGGGTGTGCCCGCCGTGCCGATGCTGGCCAGCGTGACGATGCTGATGATGGTCAGGTAGTCCACCAGATGCAGATCCACCCCGAAGGCCTGGGCCACGAACAGGGCGGTGACTCCCTGATAGAGGGCGGTGCCATCCATGTTGATGGTGGCACCGATGGGCAGCACCTTGGCGGTGATGGCGGGGGAGACCCCGAGCCTGCGTTCGGCGCAGGCCAGGCTGATGGGCAGGGTGCTGCTGCTTGAACTGCTGGTGAAGGCTACCGCCTGGGCATCGACGATGCTCTTGAAGTAGTGCAACGGGTTGAGGCGCGCCATCAGGAGCAGCAGGCCGCTGTAGACGCCGAGCACGTGGAGCAGGCAGCCGAGGTAGACGGCGCCGATCACCTTGAGCAGCGGCAACAGCAGGCTGACGCCGTACTTGCCGGTCATCCAGGCCATCAGGGCGCAGACGCCATAGGGGGCCAGGGCCATCACCATCTGGGTCAGCTTGAACATTCCCTCTGCCAGGGAGGTAAAGAACAGGATGGCGGGGCGGCCGCGTCGTCCGGTGGCGTTGAGGGCGAGAGCGAGGGCCACGGCGAACACAATCACCTGCAATATCTTGCCATCGCCCATGGCCTGCACCGGGTTGCGCGGCACCAGGTGGCTCAGCACGCTGGCCAGGGTAGGTTGCTGCGCCATGGCGCCCCGTTCATAAGGACCCATATTGGCGCCCATGCCCGGTTCCAGCAGCCAGCCCATCATCAGGCCGATGCAGATGGCGACGGCGGTGGAGCAGAGATAGAAGCCGATGGCCTTGCCGGCGATGCGGTCGAGCCGCTTGCCCTTGAGCAGGGCGGTGAGGCCTGCCAGGACGGAACAGAAGATGAGGGGCACCATCAGCATCTGGATGGTGTTGACGAACAGGACGCCGATGGGCTTGAGCAGCAGGGCCTGCTCACTGAAGCAGAGCCCCAGACCTATCCCGGTCAGCATGCCGAGCAGGGTCTTCAACCAGAGCGGGCGACGGGTCCAGATCCGCCAGGGTTTGAAGACCAATCCATGGAACAGCATGACGCCAATGTCCTTATTTCTGTCTGCGGTGGCAAAAAGGGGCGACAGTGTAGCCATCCCCCCGTCAGGTTGCCACATTATCGACAAAGCGGCGCTCACGACCAGCCCGCTGGCGTTAAATAAAGGCGTTTTGTTGGCCTATATCAAGAACCCTCTCCGGGCTTCGGGCTTTAATTGTCATCTGACATGATGATTAAAGAGGTTCGAGATGTCCCAATCGATACACGGTCACGAAGTGATGGAGATGATGCTGGAGCAGGAGAGTCCGTTTACCCGGGCCAGCCTCAGGGCGGCGATCGCCTCGCGCTTCGGTGCCGAGGCCCGGTTCCACACCTGCAGCGCCAGCGAGATGGACGCTGACGCCCTGATCGACTTCCTGGCCAGGCGCGGCAAGTTCATCGACTCGGAGTCAGGGTTCCAGACCCGCGCCGACAAGATCTGCAACCACGGATGATCGCCAGCGGCGAGCGCGGTGGGGCGCTCGCCGAATCCCGCCACCTTTGTTATATTTCGCCCTCCTTCCCCTCTTGTTGAAAGGTTCTGCCCGGGCGCTCTATGGACACATTCTCCGCTGCCGTCATGCTGTTTCTGATCATGGATCCGCTGGGCAACCTGCCGGTCTTCCTCTCCATCCTGCGCCATGTCGACCCCAAGCGTCGACGCAAGGTGATGCTGCGGGAGCTGTTGTTTTCACTGGTGATCATGATGGGCTTCCTGTTCGCCGGTCAGCAGATCCTGAGCTTCCTCAACCTGCGTCAGGAGGCGGTCAGCATCGCGGGGGGCATCATCCTCTTCCTCATCGCCATCAAGATGATCTTCCCGAGCCCCGGTGGCGTGACCGGGCTGGCGGCGGGGGAGGAGCCCTTCCTGGTGCCCATGGCCATCCCCATGATTGCGGGCCCCTCCATCCTGGCTTCCCTGCTGCTTCTGGCCAACCAGGAGCCGACCCGGATGGTGGACTGGTCATTGGCCCTGCTGATGGCCTGGGGGGCCAGCGCCGTGATCCTGATGTTCTACGAGCTGTTCAACAAGCTGCTGGGTGAGCGAGGACTCACCGCGGTGGAGCGGTTGATGGGCATGCTGCTGGTGATGATCTCGGTGCAGATGCTGCTGGACGGGGTGCACCATTATCTGGCGGTGACGGGTCAGAACTGACGGGGCGAATGCTGATGTCAACGTGAAACGGGGCTTCTTGAGCCCCGTTTTTTTTGCGCGTCAGGCGGCAGCGGCCGGGCCATCCGCCGAGGTTTCCAGCTTGCCCATGATGAGGGCGAGCAGGGTCTCCCGCAGCCAGCGATGGCCCGGATCCTCCTCGTGGCGCTGATGCCAGATGAGCAGGTGGGAGATGCTGTCCAGGGCGATGGGCAGCGGCAGCGGCACCAGGGGATAGACCTGGGTGGCGTGGCGGGCGTAGAGGCGGGAGAGGGTCACTATCATGTCCGAGTGCATGCCCATGCGCAGGGCCGCCTCGAAGGAGGGGACGGTCGCCTCGATCCGGCGATAGAGATCCTGCTCCGCCAGCTTGTGATCCAGCATCCAGCGATCCCGCCCTTCGCAGTAGGTCTGCACATGGGGGTAGGCGAGGTAACGGGTGAGATCCCACTCGGGCTCCTGCAAGGCAGGGTGATCCCGCTGTACCAGGCAGGTGAGATCGTCGATGGTGAGCAACCGCTGACAGATGGCGTTGGGCAGGGTGTCGAGGCGAAAATCCGAATTGATGCAGTTCTCCCGCACCGTGAAGGCGATATCCACCTGGCCCTGGCTCATCTCGGTCAGGCTGTGTTCGGTCCACTCCTCGTAGCGCAGGCGGATGCCAGGGGCCTGACGCTTCAGTTCGCTCAGGTAGAGGGGGGCAAACAGGGTGAAGGCGCTGTCCATGCTGGCGATGACGAACTCCCGCTCCGTGCTGGCGGGATCGAAGTCCGGCGGCTGGATCAGGTTGTCCAGGGAGAGCAGTATGGGCTGCAGTTGCTGCTGGAGATCCAGGGCGCGGGGAGTGGGATCCATCCCGTAGGCCGAGCGCACGAACAGGGGATCGTCAAAGGTCTCCCGCAACCGTCCAAGGGCCTTGCTGACGGCGGACTGGCTCAGGTGCAAACGGCGTGCAGCCCGGCTGCCGTTGCGCTCTTCCAGCAAGACTTGCAGGATTATCAACAGATTAAGGTCTATGCGTGCAAGCTGTTCCAGCAACATGATATGAATCCTCTTCAATTCCTAGATGAATATATACCATTTGTTTTCATATCTTGGCGATCCTATGCTCGATGGGTCTCTCGCCCTGGTGGCGGCTGGTACAGGATGTAGCGGTTGAGGGGACAAGTAGCACCGACTCATACGGCGGCCCATGGTCGCCGTATTTTTTTGCGCCTCGTCGCCGTTTTTGCGCGATTTTTTCGCCAACTTGCACCTGCCTTGATTTTGCCCAACAATCGATACGCTTTCTTTTGATACAACCTCCAGGTATCTAACAGTCAGGAGTCTCCCTATGGGACTGGGTGGCATTCATATCTGGCATCTGCTGATCCTGCTCGTGGTCGTCGTCGTGGTGTTTGGCAGCAAACGCCTGGCTGGCGCCGGTGAGGATCTGGGCACTGCCATCAGGGATTTTCGCAACGCCTTGCGCGACGATGACAATATCCGGAATAAGTAGGAGTGAACGTATGTTTGTAGACGAGAAAGTGGAACTGAACGAGACCTGTGACAGTTGCGGCTGTTTCGCCGAAATTGGCACCATCATCGGCGAAGGTGACGACGTCATGGAGCTGGTGATCGAGGCCGCTGCAGAAGCCGACGCCCGCGAGAAATTTGCAGCTTACGAGGCGCTGGCCAAGCAGGTCACTGCCGAAGCCAAAAGCAGCAGCGAGCTGAGCCGGGGCCCGGATGGCGTGATCCTGAAGGCCCGCCTGCAATTCACCTGCACCGCCGAGAAGCTGATCTTCGAGATGCGCGCCCGCTCCCTCTGAGATCGTGATGACACGGCAGGCTTGCCTGCCGTCTTGCTCTGCCCCTCGCTTTTTCCCTCCCTTTGCGTTGTATAGTGAGTTATCCCACGGACGATCCGTTTTCCGTCCGGCATGCGCCGATCGGCAGAAGATCCCGCGACGCCCCATGACTTGGCGCAGGCGCCTTCTCTGACAGACCCGACGGTGCGCACCGGCCCACAGCGAGGTGGTTAAATCATGATGCGGCGATGGATCTGGGCCCTGCTGGCTCTCTGCTCTCTCCCTCTGCTGGCGGCGGATCTCAAGCCGCAGTTGCTGCCCCAGGCCGGTGATCTCGAACACATCCTGCAAAAAAAAGAGCTCAGGGCCCTGGTGGTCTATGAGCGGGGGTTTTTCTTTTTCGACAAGGGAGCCCAGTACGGCATCCTGGTCAATCAGCTTCAGGGATTCGAGCGCTGGTTGAACCAGACCTACCTGGCCAAGGAGAAGCTCAAGCTCAAGATCATTTATATCCCGGTGCGCCAGGACAAGCTGCTGGACTATCTGGCCGAGGGGCGCGGGGATCTGGTGGCCGCCAACCTGACGGTCACTCCCACCCGGCGCGAGCAGGTGACCTTCTCCCAGCCGCTGATCGCCCCCATCGAGGAGTGGGTGGTGAGCCAGCGGGAGCTCCCTGCCTTCAATCGCATCACCCAGCTGTCCGGCCGGCGGATCTGGGTGCGAGCCAGCTCCAGTTATTTCGAGAGCCTGCACCAGCTCAACTGGCTGTTTCGGGAGCTGGGGTTGCCCCCGGTCTACATCGAGACGGTTCCCGAATACCTGCAGGACGGGGACCTGCTGGAGATGGTGTCAGCCGGGATCATTCCGCTGACGGTCACCGACAGCTTCAAGGGGCGGATCTGGCTCGACATGATTGGCGGTCTCAAGGCCCACAGGCTGATACCGCTGCGGGACAAGGGACGCAGCGCCTGGGCCCTGCGCAACAACAGCCCGGAGCTGCTCAAGGCGGTGAACGCCTACATCTCGGAGTCGAGCAAGCGGACCCTCTACAGTGACATGACATTGCGCCGCCTGCTGGCGCAAAGCGACCGCATGAGCAACATACTGGCGCCGGACCCGCTGGGGCGCCTGTCGACCATTCGCAAGGTACTGGAGGCCCAGGCGGACAAGTATCAGCTGGACTGGCTGATGCTGGCCGCGCTGGCTTACAAGGAGTCGGGGCTCAATCCCAATGTCGGCTCTCACCGGGGGGCCGTCGGCATCATGCAACTGCTGCCGAGTACCGGCAAGGAGGTGGGGATCCGCGGTGCCAGACTCACCAGTCTGGAGGGCAATGTGGAGGCGGCCTGTCGCTACATGCGACTCATCCTGGACACCTACTTCAACGATCCCGGGATGGACAGGCTCAATCGCCATCTGTTCGCCCTGGCCGCCTACAATGCGGGTCCGAACCGGGTCCAGGCATTGCAGGCCAAGGCGGCCGACAAGGGGCTGGATCCGAACGTCTGGTTCGGCAATGTGGAGCAGCTGGTGGCCAACGACGTGGGCCAGGGGCCCATCAACTACGTTGGCACCATCTACAAATACTACGTGGCCTACCGTTTCAGCCTGCCCCAGCTGGAGGGCAAGTCAGAGGCCATCGAGGCGGTGCAGCCCTGAGCCTGTCAATGCTGGCCGGGGAGGGGATCCTCGTGATGCTGCGCAAGGGGCTCCCAGCCCAGATCCCGGTGCTGCTGGTACCAGGGCATCAACAGCCTGGCCGGGGTGGGATCCGGTTGGCTGGCATGGGGTCTCTGACTGAGGGAGGGGTGGTCGCGCAGTTCCATCATCGGCTCCTTGACACTGGGCTATCGGGGCGGTTGTCTGGGTTATGCCACCACCAGATGACAGGGAGATGACCCTTGATCCCTGCCGAGTTTGCCTTGCTCGCCGATCCCGGCGCCGCCCTGAAAGCCCGATGCCAGTTGATCCGCCAGGCTCGCCACCGGATCCTCGCCCAGTATTACAGCTGGGAAGAGGACGGCAGCGGCAAGCTGCTGCTGGCGGAGCTGGTGCGGGCGGCCCGGCGCGGAGTGGTAGTGCAACTGCTCATCGATGATCTCTACGGCGGGGAGAACCGCTTTCTGGAGGCGGTGGCGGCGGAACCGGGCATCGAGGTGCGCCTGTTCAACCCCTTCTGGCTGCGGGGCTGGCGTCCTCTGACCCTGCTGCTGGAAGGGGTGCTGAGCTTTCGCCGCATCAACCACCGGATGCACAACAAGCTGCTGCTGGTGGATGGCAGCCAGGCGGTGATCGGCGGGCGCAACATCGGTGATCGTTACTTCGGGCTGGGGATGCCGCCTCACTTCATCGACCTGGATCTGCTCTGCCGCGGCCCCCTCTGTCAGCAGGCCGAGCAGGGGTTCGCGCTGTTCTGGCACAGTCGCTGGAGCCACCCGGTCCGTCGTCTGTTGAGACGCCCCTTGCTGCCAGCCGAAACCCGGGCCCTGAATGACTTCCTGCTGACCCTGACCGACCCCGCCATGGCGGCCGCCTATGATCTGCCGGCCACTCTGTTTGATGAGTGCCCCGTTCCCCTTTGCTGGCATCCCGGGCGAGGGCAGTGCTGGTTCGATCGCCCCGGCAAGGGGCTGGTCGCCCGGCCGACCACGGCGCCCCTGCTGGGACGCATGCTGGCGAGCAATCAGGGGGCCCTGAGGTTGGTGAGCCCTTACCTGATCCTGACACGGGGGCTGCGTCGCCGGCTCAAGGGGCAGCGACGGCAGGGGGTCGACATCGAGATCCTGACCAACTCCCTGGCCAGCACGGACGTGCCCCTGGTCTATGGCGCCTATCGACGTCACCGCCCCTGGCTCGAGCGTCAGGGGGTCACCCTGTTCGAGCTGACGACGGAGGCGTTCAGTCTGCATGCCAAGCTGATCCTGATGGGGAAGGAGGAGGCGCTGCTCGGCAGTTTCAACCTGGATCCCCGCTCCCTGATGCTCAACACCGAGTTGATGCTGCACCTCCATAGCCCGACGCTGTGCGACGAGTTGCAGCAACTCATCGATGGCTGGTTGCAGCAGGCCGTGCACCCGGTGGCGGCGTCCCCCTCTGCATGGCGGCGCCTGCTGGCGCAATTGAGCGATTGGTTACCTTTGCACCGTTGGTTGTGAGTGGGATCCGCCTTGTGCGAGATCTCGCAAAGCCTTGTGCGCCTTCGAGGATAACGTTTGCCATCCAAAGACGGGACTGGATTGTATGGTATTGTTTTTAATCGATTTATATTAAGAGTGCAGTAACAATCCAGGGGCCTCGACTGCATAGAGGTGCGTGTAGAACGGTTTTTTATTTTATTTAACTGCGTAGTATCTCGAGTGCAAGGACAAACACGGCGGCTGGTCTGCCGTGTGGGTGACGGCAACAGGGGAAATGGGCCAACCGGATTGCTCCGGCAGGCGAGGCAGATCGGGAGCGGAAACCCGTGATGCCAGACAGACCCCCGTGGTTGCGGTAGCCCAATATGGAACATGCTATTTGCGAGGGGGTGACATGCGAATGTTGCCCCATTTTTTTATGCCCGCTGTCTGCTTGTCCGATCAAAAAGACCGCCTGCTGGCGGTCTTTTGCGTGATGTCTCGGCGATCAGGCGAGGCCCGCCAGCAGACGACTCCAGTTGCGCTTGGCAACGAGGAAACCGTCTCGCAACGTGCGGTACTCCAGTTGCAGCCTGAGCCTGTCGTAGCGTGCGAGGGCTGTGCGCTTGCGCTGCTCCAGCAGTGACTTGCGGCTGGCATAGTAGTGCTGGATCTGCAGGCTCAGCTTGTCGTACTCCTCCTGCAGCAGTGCCTGCCAGCGTTCCCTGTCGTCCTGCTTGTGCACTCTGGCCTGGGCGCGCTTGAGTTGCATCTCCAGCCTGGCCTGTTCGATGCGTTCCTCCGGGCAGGCTCTCAGGTCTTTGGCGAGCCCGCACCAGGCGGCGGTGCGGATCAGCCACTTGGTGGGGTCGAACTGCCACCATTGAATACCGTTGCGGTAGTCGTTCTCGAACAGGTGATGGAAGTTGTGATAGCCCTCGCCAAAGGTGAAGAAGGCCAGGATGCCGTTGTCCCGGGCGCTGTTGCGATCCGTGAACGGCTGGCTGCCCCAGATGTGGGCCAGGGAGTTGATGAAGAAGGTGGTGTGATGAGTCATCACCATGCGCAGCACCCCGGCCAGCAGCATCATGCCGAGCAGATCCCCGTGCAGGAGGCCGAGCAGCAGCGGAATGCCGATGTTGGTGACCAGAGCCAGGGCGAGATAGTGCCTGTGCTGGAAGGCGACCACGGGGTTGTTTTGCAGGTCGCGCACATTGCTGTAGTCGTGGTAGGTATCGCGCTGGTATTCCCGCAGCATCCAGCCGATGTGGGAGTACCAGAAGCCGCGCCCCGCACTGTAGGGATCCTTCTGGTTGTCATCCACGTGGCGGTGGTGGCGGCGATGATCCGAGGACCAGTGCAGCGCCGAGTTTTGCAGGGCGAGCGCGCCTCCGATGGCGAAGATCCATTGCAGGGCCGGGTGCGCCTTGTAGGACTTGTGGGACCAGAGCCTGTGGTAGCCGGCGGTGATGGAGATGCCGCAATAGCAGAACAGCAGCAGGAAGCAGAGCCACTGCCATAGGTCGTAGCCCTGGCTCAGTCCATACCAGGGGACCGCTATCAGTGCCGTGAGCCCGGAGAGGGCGAACAGCAGGGTATTGGTCATGATGATCGGGGGGCGGTCCATTTCACTCGGCTCCTTTCAGCGAACAGCTGTTCACTATTCTCCATTGAGCCGGAATGCGGGTCAATGGTAAAAAAGTCGGAGACAAACCTGATCCCGGCCCCGCCTTCGGGTTATCATCTGGCCTCGCTAATCTCAAGGTGACTGTTTTCGTGGGTATTCGCGCGCAACAAAAAGAAAAAACCCGGCGTACGCTGATCGAGGCGGCGTTCAGTCAACTCTGCGCCAACCGCAGTTTCTCCAACCTCAGCCTGCGGGAAGTGGCCAGAGAGGCGGGCATAGCGCCGACCTCCTTCTATCGCCACTTTCGGGACATGGAAGAGCTGGGGCTGACGCTGGTGGACGAGGGAGGGCTGACCCTGCGCCAACTGATGCGCCAGGCGCGCCAGCGCATTGCCGGTGGTGGCAGCGTCATCAGCACCTCGGTGCAGACCTTCATGGAATTCGTCGAAAACAACCCGAACATCTTCCGGCTGCTGCTGCGCGAGCGCTCCGGCACCTCGGCTGCATTCCGTCAGGCGGTGGCCCGGGAGATCCAGCACTTCATCGCCGAGCTGACCGATTATCTGGAAGCCACCACGCAGGCGCCACGGGAAGAGGCCTATATCCAGGCCGAGGCCATGGTGACCATCGTCTTCAGCGCCGGTGCAGACGCCCTCGACATGACTCCGGAAGAGTGCAAGGCACTGTCGGAGCGCACCATCAGCCAGTTGCGGATGATCGCCATGGGCGCCGAGGTGCAGAACCGCAAGCGCCACGAATCTCTCACATAACGCAAGGATGGACAGCCTCATGCATGAACCGAACGCGATTCCGAAGAAGCCCCTGGTGCTGGCCCTGCTGATCGGTATCTGTGGCGATGCCTTCCTGTCGGCCTTGACGGAGTCGGTCGTCCCCTTCTCCTTCTACCCCCTCATCGCCCTGTTGCTGGCGGCCAGCCAGCTCTATCAGCACTATCGCCATGAGCCCATGGTGGGCAACACACCCAGCTGCATCCTGCTCTGCTTCTTTATCGGCGTGTTCGGCCATTCTGCCCTGGTCAAGGTGCAGTACCCCGAGCTTGGCAGCAACTTCTTCTCCCTCATTGCCATGCTGCTGCTGCTCGCCGCTCTCTCCATCAAGCTGGGAATCAGCCTCGGAAAAACGCAAAAGGAGTGACGAATCACTCCTTCTGGTCGGGCCGGGGGTGGCCTAGTCGGCCCTGGGGGGAGTCTCTCCCTTCTTCCTGGCGTCTATGATGGCCTGCAGCTTGGTGCGGATATCCATCATGCCGAACACCCCGAAGATCAGCACCTGGGTGAATTCGAGACGAGTGACCGCGAAGTAGGGTTTGCATGCCGCCTTGATCATGCTGGCCTGTACCCAGTGCATCAATATCACGATGACGCCGCACACCGGCAGAAAGCCGTTCAGTTTGCCCGGCAGGGTGCCCAGCAGGGCGAGTGCCACACCGAACCAGAAGAACAGCAGCACCCCCATCGCCAACAGATTAAACACCCGCTTCATCGTTTACCTCCCGTACATAGAGTTGATAGCAGGCCTGATGTGATCGACCTGCTTGTCCTTGAGCCGTTGTCCAAATTGACGGAGAAGGGGACTGTGCCCATCTCCCCTTTAAACCGCAGCGTCATGCTTGGTGTCCCGCAGATAGAGCTGATAGCAGACCTGACCAGCCTGCTTGTCCTTGAGTAGTTTCCAGCTGGCGGGCAGAGCCAGATCGGCCATCTCTTTTTCCCGCTCCAGATAGATGAGGGCATCGGATGCCAGCCAGCCGCGTTGCTCCAGCAGCTCGCACACTTGGGGCAGCAGCTCGCGACGAAACGGTGGGTCCAGAAAGACCAGATCGAACGGCGTGGCCGGGCCTTGCAGCCAGCTCACGGCATCAGCCTGGATCACCTGCCCCTGGCTGCTGCCCAGGGTCGTCAGGTTCTTCTTGAGCTGGTCGGCGGCGCCTCTGTCCATCTCGATCAGGGTGACCTGTTCGGCATAGCGGGACAAGGCTTCCAGCCCCAGCCCGCCGCTGCCGGCGAACAGATCCAGGCAGCGGGTACCGCGCACGTGGGGAGCCAGCCAGTTGAAGATGGTCTCCTTGACGCGATCCGTGGTGGGTCTGAGCCCTTCCACATCCCTGACGGGGAGTTTGCGCCCCTTCCATTGACCGCTGATGATTCGTACCACGCCCGCTCGCCCCTGGGGGGCCGGGCTCTTGCTCGGGCTGTTACGGCTGGATTTCACTCTGGGCATCGCGTTTCGTCGTCAGAAAATAAAGTGATAGTATAAGGCGGTTCATTTTTATGCCGACCCGCCGAGGGACGGCTATCTTAGCAGTCAGCCTTTGATGTGAGTATTTTTAGATGGCAAAAGGTTTGTTTTCCTGGCTGGGTTTCGGCCGCAAGAAAGAAGAGGCTGAGGCCGTTCCATCGCAGGCGCCCGACGCTACCCCGGCGGTCGTCGAGTCGGAGGCCGCCGCTCTTCCCGCGCCTGTCGCCGATGTTGCCCCGGCTGATGCCCCTACCGCCAAGCCCGAAGCGCCGCTGAGCGGCCCTGACGAAGGCCCCCTGGTTGTGGAAGAGCCGGAGGGCGAGCTTGAGCCCGTCATCGTCAATGAGGCCTTGATCGCCACCGAAGCTCAGGTCGCAGAAGAAGCCATTGTCGCCGCCGAAGCCCGCGCTTTGGAAGAGGCCCGTATTGCCGCAGAGGCTCGCGCCGCAGAAGAAGCCCGTATTGCCGCCGAGGCTCGCGCCGCAGAAGAAGCCCGTATTGCCGCCGAGGCACGCGCCGCAGAAGAGACCCGTATTGCCGCCGAGGCCCGCGCTGCGGAAGAGGCTCGCATCGCCGCAGAAGAGGCCCGTATTGCTGCCGAGGCCCGCGCCGCAGAAGAGGCCCGTGTTGCCGCCGAGGCTCGCGCTGCAGAAGAGGCTCGCATCGCTACCGAAGCCCGTGCCGCGGAAGAAGCTCGTGTTGCTGCTGAAGCTCAGGCTGAAGAAGAAGCTCGTGTTGCCGCCGAAGCTCAGGCTGCCGAGGAAGCCCGTGTCGCCAAAGAGGCCCAGCGAGCGGAAGATTTGCGTCTGGTCGCCGCGATGGAGGCTGAGGCCGCCGCGCTGGCCGCTCTGCCACTTGCCGCCAAGGTGGACGACGACACTCAGGAGAAGCCGCAGCGGGAGGGCTTCTTTGCCCGCCTCAAGCGCAGCCTGGTGCGTACCAGGGAGAATATCGGTTCCGGTTTCTTCGGCCTGTTCAGCGGCAAGAAGATCGATGACGATCTGTTCGAAGAGCTGGAGACCCAGCTGCTGACCGCCGATCTTGGCGTCGACACCACCACCCGCATCATCGAGGGGCTGGTACAGCACGCGGACCGCAAGCAGCTCAAGGACGCCGAGGCGCTCTACGGTCTGCTCAAACAGGATATGGGCGAGATGCTGGCCAAGGTCGAGCAGCCCCTGGTGATCGACACCAGCAAGAAGCCTTACGTCATCCTGATGGTCGGCGTGAACGGCGTCGGCAAGACCACCACCATCGGCAAGCTGGCCAAGCAGTTCCAGGCCGAGGGCAAGAGCGTGATGCTGGCCGCTGGCGATACCTTCCGTGCTGCCGCCGTCGAGCAGCTGCAGGTGTGGGGTCAGCGCAACAACATTCCGGTGATTGCCCAGCACACCGGTGCCGACTCCGCTTCCGTCATTTATGACGCCATCGAGGCTGCCCGCTCCCGCGGGGCTGACGTGCTGATCGCTGATACCGCCGGCCGCCTGCAGAACAAGAGCAACCTGATGGAGGAGCTCAAGAAGGTGGTGCGGGTGATGAAGAAGCTGGACGATGCGGCACCCCACGAGATCATGCTGACTCTGGACGCAGGCACCGGCCAGAACGCATTGAGCCAGGCCAAGCTGTTCAGCGAGGCGGTGGGCCTGACCGGCATCACCCTCACCAAGCTGGACGGTACCGCCAAGGGTGGCGTCATCTTCGCGGTGGCCGACAAGTTCCAGATCCCGATCCGCTACATCGGGGTGGGCGAGGGGATCGACGATCTGCGCCCGTTCGTCGCCAACGACTTCATCGAGGCGCTCTTCAGCCGCGAAGAATAAATCCGGCTGACATGAGTCGGCCCGGCCGTGACAAGCATGTGTTCCATACCCCGACTCCGGTCGGGGTATGTCACTATGAGGGCGCAGGCATGGCTCATCCGGACAAGGATGACATGTGGCATGGTTGTGACCGGTGTTGTCATCCAGGTGTTGTGCCGGTACGGGGGAGTGAGCGCCCCATGCTTTATCCCGGTCGGGGTTTGTCAATCTCAGGGAACCGTTATGATTCGTTTTGACAAGGTCAGCAAGGTCTACAGTGGCGGTCATCAAGCGCTGCAAAAGGTCAGTTTTCACCTGCGCAAGGGGGAGATGGCCTTCCTGACCGGCCATTCGGGGGCGGGTAAGAGTACCCTCCTCAAGCTCATCAGCGTGATGGAACGACCGACCGACGGCCGCGTCTTCTTCCACGGCGATGACGTCAGCCACATCCAGCGCAGTCAGATCCCCTACGTGCGCCGCCAGATCGGCATGATCTTCCAGGATCACCGCCTGTTGATGGATCGTACCGTGTTCGACAACGTCGCCCTGCCCCTGGTGATCGATGGCTACAGCCATGGGGACATCAACAAGCGGGTGGCGGCGGCGCTCGACAAGGTCGGGCTGCTCGGCAAGGAGCGTTACCAGCCGCGCATGCTATCCGGTGGTGAGCAGCAGCGGGTCGGCATCGCCCGCGCCATCGTCAACAAACCCCCCCTGCTGCTGGCGGACGAGCCGACCGGCAACCTGGATCCCCAGCTTTCCATGGACATCATGCGCCTGTTCGAGGAGTTCAACCGCTTCGGCGTCTCCGTGCTGATTGCCACTCACGATCTGGGGCTGATCGCCCGGATGCGCTACCGTACCCTGACCCTCAAGGCGGGTCGCATGTATTCGTCCGGGGAGGATCGCTGATGGCTATTGTTCGTCATAAACAGCCGCCGTTGCGTCGTTTGATGATGTATGGCGTGGATCACGTGCGCCAGGCCTTTGCCAGCCTGGGTGAGCTGTGGCGCAATCCGCTCGCCTCCCTGATGACCCTGGCGGTGCTTGGCGTGAGTCTGGCGCTGCCTTCCTGTTTCCACGTATTGCTGAAGAATGCCGAAGTGGTAGAGGGGAGCTGGCAGACCAGCTCCCAGATCTCTCTCTATCTGCGCAAGGATCTGCCGGAGCAGAGCATCCTGGACATGAAGCAGCGGATCCTGCTCTATCCGGAGGTGGAGTCCGTCACTTATATGAACCGTGACGAGGCGCTCAGGGAATTTCGGGAGATCTCCGGTTTCGGTGATGCCCTGGATTATCTGGACAGCAACCCGCTGCCGCCGGTGCTGAGCGTGATCCCGGATCCTCGGTGGCAGAATCCGGAAGGGGCCGCCGAGCTGCTCGTCAAGCTGGAGAACGAGCCCGGTATCGAGCAGGGCAAGCTGGATCTGCAGTGGCTGACCCGGCTGCAGGGGATCATGAACCTGCTGCGCCATACCATCACCGGCATCGCCGTGCTGCTGCTTTCCGCCGTGCTGCTGATCGTGGGCAACACCCTGCGCCTGAATATCCTGAACCAGCGTTCCGAGATTGAAGTGCTCAAGCTGGTGGGAGCGACCGATGCCTTCATCCACCGTCCCTTCCTCTATACGGGCATCTGGTTCGGGGTCATTGGCGGCATGCTGGCCTGGTGGCTGACCGAGGTGATGGTGATCTGGAGCGAGGGGGTGGTGAAGGAGCTGGCGGGGCTCTACAACAGCAACTTCCGTCTGGTGGGGATGGGGGCGTTCGACGGCTTCAATCTTATACTGCTGGGCGCCCTGCTGGGGTTGATCGCCTCCTGGTTCTCGGTGCACAGGCACATTCGCGACATAGAACCGTCCTGATTAATTTGTCAGCATTTTAAAGCGCTGGATTTTGCGAACTGGATCAAGTAAAAGAGTGGCCCGTTTCTGGCACGGGCCACTTTCTCAGAGTAATCTGAATGGTGTCTGCGCCGAGGATCATATGTGGATCCTCTGAACCTTTTGATTTATCAATGGTCTATTGACTGCAGCAGAATGAATACGGGTATGGCCCCTATGCCTTGCTCGTCTGACTTGGCAAGCATGTGAAGGTTGCGAGCTCCGCAACAATGGACTTAGCATGCTACTTTTCAGGGGTCCTTTACTGTGACCCCTTTTTTTTGACTGTTCATTTATGATTCATGCCGTCAGCCTAAGATAGGCCGGGTTCATGCTGGGGTGATGTATGATGCAGCACGCAGAATGATACCTGGTCGGTAGACACGTCTTCTCAGGGTGTTAGACTGATTCGATTGAAAAGTAAGAGGTAGAACATGGGAACTTCATTGCAACGCACTATGGCTCTGATTCCGCAAGGTAGTCTGGAAGGCTATATCCAGGCCGTCAACTCGATCCCTGTGCTGAGCGCAGAGGAAGAGCGCGAACTGGCGATGCGTCTGCAGCAGGATGGCGATCTCGAAGCTGCACGCCAGCTCGTTATGTCGCACCTGCGTTTTGTCGTTCACGTGGCCAAGAGCTACTCCGGCTATGGCCTGCCTCAGGCCGATCTGGTACAGGAAGGCAACATCGGCCTGATGAAAGCCGTCAAACGCTTCGACCCGAGCGTGGGCGTGCGTCTGGTCTCCTTCGCCGTGCACTGGATCAAGGCCGAAATCCACGAATATGTGTTGCGCAACTGGCGCATGGTCAAGGTGGCGACCACCAAGGCCCAGCGCAAGCTGTTCTTCAACCTGCGCAAGTCCAAGAAGCGTCTTGGCTGGCTGAACCACGAAGAGGTGCAGGCCGTGGCTGCCGACCTCGGGGTATCCGCTGCCGACGTCACCGAGATGGAAGCGCGCATGAGCAATTACGATCAGGCCTTCGACCTGGTCGGTGACGATGAAGACGAGGGTGGCTTCGCGCCGGTGCACTATCTGGAAGACAAATCTTCCGATCTCGCGGCGAACATCGAGAACGACAACTGGGACAGCCATGCCACCCGCCGCCTGAGTGCGGCCATGGCGACCCTGGACGAGCGCAGCCAGCACATCATCCGTGCCCGCTGGCTCGATGACGAGAGCAAGACCACCCTGCAGGAACTGGCCGATACTTACGGCGTCTCGGCCGAGCGGGTGCGCCAGCTTGAGAAAAACGCGCTCAAGAAGCTGAAAGATGCCATGGATGCCTGACGGCCTCCTCCGGTAAGAAGCAGGGCCTGATGGCCCTGTTTTTGTTTTGCGGGGATCTGGTCGGCCTTGCCTTGGTTACCCTTGTGTATGGTATGTTGCCGCCACTGCCACAGTAGGGAGAGCAGAAGTGAAACTGTTGAACGACTTGTTTACCAACAACCGCGAGTGGGCGGAACGGATCAAGGCCGAGGATCCCAATTTCTTCGCTACCCTGTCCGCTCAGCAGGCACCCGAGTACCTCTGGATCGGCTGTTCCGACAGCCGGGTTCCCGCCAACCAGCTGATGGGGCTCTTGCCGGGGGACGTCTTTGTCCACCGCAACGTCGCCAACCTGGTGGTGCACACCGACTTCAACTGCCTCTCGGTGCTGCAATACGCGGTGGAGGTGCTCAAGGTGAAGCACATCATCGTCTGCGGCCACTATGGCTGCGGTGGGGTCAAGGCTGCGATGCAGAACCAGGAGCTGGGTCTCATCGACAACTGGCTGCGCAACATCAAGGACGTCTACTTCAAATACGGCGAACAGCTCGAAGCCATCGAGGATGAGCACGAGCGCTTCGACTACCTGTGCGAGCTGAACGTGGCCGAGCAGGTCGCCAACGTCTGCCACACCACCATCATCCAGAATGCCTGGCGCAAGGGGCAGGAGCTGGCGGTGCACGGCTGGATCTACGGCATCAAGGATGGCCTGCTGCACGATCTCGATCTCTGCATCAGCGGCCCTGACCAGATCCCGGACGTCTATCGCGCCTGGCCGGACATGCGTCCGCCCCACCGTCGCCGCTGAGGACCATCCGGTGGCTCCTGCGCTCTACCTTCAGATAAAGCAGCACATCCTGGACGGGATCCGCGAACGCCACTATCAGGCGGGCGACCGGATCCCGACCGAGGCCGCCCTGTGCGAGCAGTTTGCCGTGAGCCGCATGACGGTGAACAAGGCGCTGCGTGAGCTGGTGGCCGAAGGCTGGCTGGTGCGCACCGCCGGATCCGGCAGTTTCGTGGCCGACAGGCGTACCGAGTCGCCGCTCCTGGCGATTCGCAATATTGCAGACGAGATCGCCGAGCGGGGCAGCGAGTACAGCGCGCGGGTGATCCGGCTGCAACGTCAGGCCGCCGACGAGAAAGTGGCGGTGCGTCTGGGCCTGCGGGTCGGGGCGCCCACCTTTCACAGCCTCATCGTTCATCAGGCCGATGGGGAGCCGCTGCAACTGGAGGAGCGCTTTGTCGATGCCGAGCGACTGCCCGGCTATGGCGAGCAGGATTTCACCCAGCAGACGCCAAACAGCTATCTGATGGAGATCTGCCCCCTCTCCGAGATGGAGCACGTGGTAGAAGCCGTGTTGCCGAGTGCTGGTGAAGCCGGACTGCTGCAAGTGAGGGTCGACACCCCCTGCCTACTGCTGCACCGGCGCACCTGGTCAGACGGCTTTCTGGTCTCCTATGCCAGATTGTTGTCGCCGGGTTCCCGCTACAAGCTGAGCTCCAAGACGCGTCTCGCATGATTGTATATACATATTAAGCATTTAAAAGCCCACCTCTCGGTGGGCTTTTTTGTGCTTACACTCTAATAAAGCCGCTGTTATCAAGATGTGAACTTGATCCTTTCTTTCTTTTCAGAGATCGGCTATAAATTATTGTATATACATTTAGAGGTCGGTATGAACAAGGAACTGTTGAACTGCGAGCGGGTCTGGCTCAACGTGACACCCGCCACCCTGCGCCCCGATCTGGCGGACTACGGCCTGCTGGAGCCCCATGCCCTTGGCGTGCGGGATGGCAAGATCCACGCTCTGGTCCCCATGCAGGATCTCAAGGGCCCCTATGCCGCCTCCTGGCAGGACATGAAGGGGAAGCTGGTCACCCCCGGTCTCATCGATTGTCACACCCACCTCATCTTCGCCGGCAGCCGCGCCGAAGAGTTCGAACTTCGCCAGAAGGGAGTCCCCTATGCGGAGATTGCCCGCAAGGGGGGCGGTATCATCAGCACGGTGCGCGCCACCCGGGCAGCCAGCGAGGAGCGGCTCTATGAGCTGGCGTTGCCGCGGATCAAGTCCCTGATCCGGGAAGGGGTCACCACAGTCGAAATCAAGTCCGGCTACGGCCTCACCCTGGAAGACGAGCTCAAGATGTTGCGGGTGGCCCGTCGTCTGGGAGAGACGCAGCCCATCCGGGTCAAGACCACGCTGCTGGCGGCCCATGCGGTGCCGCCGGAGTATCGCGACGATCCCGACTCCTGGGTCGAGACCATCTGCCAGGAGATCATCCCGGCGGCGGCCGAGGCAGGTCTCGCGGATGCGGTGGATGTCTTCTGCGAGCACATCGGCTTCTCCCTTGCCCAGACCGAGCAGGTTTATCTGGCGGCGGATCAGTACAACCTCGCGGTGAAAGGGCACATGGATCAGCTCTCCAACCTGGGGGGCAGCACGCTCGCCGCTCACTTCGGTGCCCTCTCGGTGGATCATCTGGAATATCTGGATCAGGACGGGATCCAGGCGCTAGCCCACCGTGGCGTGGTCGCCACCCTGCTGCCCACCGCTTTCTATTTCCTCAAGGAGACCAAGCTGCCCCCGGTCGCCGCCTTGCGCAAGGCGGGGGTACCCATGGCTGTCTCTTCCGACATCAACCCGGGCACGGCCCCCATCGTCTCCCTGCGCATGGCCATGAACATGGCCTGCACCCTGTTTGGCCTGACCCCGGTGGAGGCCATGGCCGGGGTGACCCGCCACGCCGCCAGGGCGCTCGGCGAGCAGGAACGGCTGGGGCAGCTCAAGGTCGGCATGCTGGCGGATTTCCTTGTCTGGAACTGCGGCCATCCGGCCGAGTTCAGCTACCTCATCGGCGTCGATCAGCTGGTGAGCCGTGTGGTCAACGGGGAGGAAACCCTTCATGGATAAGTTCAACGGGATCGACATGTCGGTCTGGCAGGGGCGTCAGGATCCCGAAGACGGCGAGCTGGCCCTGCGCTGGCACGATAGGGTGCAACCCTGGCAGGGGAATCGCGAACCCGGCGTGGTGCTGCTCGGCTTTGCCTGTGACGAAGGGGTCCGCCGCAACAAGGGGCGGGTCGGCGCGGCCGGTGCACCGCTGGCGGTGCGCAAGCTGCTGGCCAACACGGCCTGGCATCTGGGCGCCCCCGTCTATGACGGCGGGGATCTGGCCTGTGAGGACGGCGATCTCGATGCCGCCCACGGGCGCTTGGCCGAACGGGTGGCGAGTGCGCTGGATCAGGGACACTTCCCCCTGGTGCTGGGAGGCGGCCACGAGGTGGCGTTTGGCAGCTGGAGCGGCCTGAACCGTCATCTTGGCGGCGAAGGGCGGGTCGGGATCATCAATTTCGACGCCCACTTCGATCTGCGCATGAAACAGGAGCAGGCGAGCTCGGGCACCCCCTTCTTCCAGATTGCCGAGCAGTGTGCTGCCCAGGGCACCCCCTTTCACTATGCCTGTCTCGGGGTGGCCGAAACCGCCAATACCGCGGCGCTCTTTGCCCGCGCCGAGGCGCTGGGAGTCTGGCACGTGCTGGACGAAGCGATGACGCCGACCGAACTGCCAGCCTTGCTAGGCGGGCTGGATGCCTTCATCGCCCGTTGCGACCACCTCTATCTCACCATCGATCTCGACGTGCTGCCGGCGGCGGTGATGCCGGGAGTGAGCGCTCCCGCCGCTCGCGGCGTGGAGCTGGCGGTCATCGAACCGCTTATCGCCCATATCCGGGCCAGCGGCAAGCTCAGGCTCGCCGATCTGGCCGAGTACAACCCGAACCTGGATCAGGACAACCGCAGTGCCCGCGTGGCCGCGCGCCTGGTTCACCAGTTGACCAAGTAGTGGCGCACCGCGCCGCCTGACTACATCGCTAAACAAGGAGTGTCTATGTCTGTACAACACCAGGATCCCCGCCACGATCCGAGCCGCGTGATCCGTGCTCCCCACGGCACCCAGCTGACCGCCAAGAGCTGGCTCACCGAAGCGCCACTGCGGATGCTGATGAACAACCTGGATCCGGATGTTGCCGAGCATCCCCAGTCCCTGGTGGTGTACGGCGGCATCGGCCGCGCCGCCCGCAACTGGGCCTGCTATGACAAGATCGTCGAGGTGCTGACCCGGCTCGAGGACGATCAGACCCTGCTGGTGCAATCCGGCAAGCCGGTCGGGGTGTTCCAGACCCACAAGGATGCGCCGCGGGTGCTCATCGCCAACTCCAACCTGGTGCCCCACTGGGCCAACTGGGAGCACTTCAACGAGCTCGACAAGAAGGGTCTGATGATGTACGGCCAGATGACCGCCGGCTCCTGGATCTACATCGGCACCCAGGGCATCGTGCAGGGCACCTACGAAACCTTCTTCGCGGTGGCCAACCAGCACTTCAACGGCGAGCCCAAGGGGCGATGGATCCTGACCGGCGGGCTCGGCGGCATGGGCGGCGCCCAGCCCCTGGCCGCCACCATGGCCGGTTTCTCCATGATCGCCGTGGAGTGCGACGAGACCCGTATCGATTTCCGTCTGCGTACCCGCTACGTCGACAAGAAGGCCCACAGCCTGGATGAGGCGCTGGCCATGGTCGAGGAGGCCAAACGCAGCGGTACCGCCGTCTCCGTCGGCCTGCTCGGCAACGCCGCCGACGTCTTCGCCGAGCTGGTGGCTCGCGGCATCACGCCGGACGTGGTGACCGACCAGACCTCCGCCCATGACCCGGTACACGGCTACCTGCCCCAGGGCTGGAGCGTGGCCCAATGGCGCGATCTGCAAAAGAGCGCACCGGATGAGGTCAACGTGGCGGCTCGCCGCTCCATGGCCCGTCAGGTCGAAGCCATGCTGACCCTGCAATCCCGCGGCGCCGCCACGCTCGATTACGGCAACAACATCCGCCAGATGGCGCTGGAAGAGGGGGTCAAGAATGCCTTCGACTTCCCGGGCTTCGTGCCGGCCTACATCCGCCCGCTGTTCTGCGAGGGTATTGGCCCGTTCCGCTGGGTGGCGCTCTCCGGCGACCCGGAAGACATCTACAAGACAGATCAGAAAGTGAAAGAGCTGATCCCGGACGATCCCCACCTGCACAACTGGCTCGACATGGCCCGCGAGCGCATCGCCTTCCAGGGCCTGCCGGCGCGGATCTGCTGGGTCGGTGTCAAGGATCGGGTGCGCCTGGGCCTGGCCTTCAACGAGATGGTGAAGAATGGCGAGCTGAAGGCTCCGGTCGTCATCGGCCGTGACCACCTTGACTCCGGCTCGGTGGCGAGCCCGAACCGCGAGACCGAATCCATGATGGATGGTTCCGACGCCGTTTCCGACTGGCCGCTGCTCAACGCCCTGCTCAACACAGCCGGCGGCGCGACCTGGGTTTCCCTGCACCACGGTGGCGGGGTCGGCATGGGCTTCTCCCAGCACTCCGGCGTGGTGATCGTCTGTGACGGCACCGACGATGCCGCCAAGCGGGTCGGCCGCGTGCTGCGCAACGACCCGGCCACCGGGGTGATGCGTCACGCCGACGCCGGCTATGAGATTGCCATCAACTGTGCCCATGAGGCGAAACTGGATCTGCCGATGATCGACGCCACCGGCAAAGGGGTGAAATAAGATGTTCGAACTCAATCTGCAACCGGGCAAACTCTGCCTCGCCACCCTGCGCCGTGTCAGCCGCGAGCCGGTACACGTCAGCCTGGATCCGGCTGCCCTGGCGGGGATCCACGCCTCCGCCGCCGTGGTCACCAAGGTGATCGAGCAAAACCGGGTGGTCTATGGCATCAACACCGGCTTTGGCCTGCTGGCCAATACCCGGATCCCGGTGGAGCAGCTGGACGAGCTGCAGCGTTCCATCGTGCTCTCCCATGCGGCAGGGATTGGCGAGTACATGGATGACGCCACCGTGCGGTTGATGATGGTGCTCAAGGTCAACTCGCTCGCCCGTGGCTTCTCCGGCATCCGGCTGACGGTGCTCGAGGCCCTGATGACCCTCATCAACGCCGAGGTCTACCCCGTGGTGCCGAAGAAGGGCTCTGTCGGCGCCTCCGGCGATCTGGCGCCCCTGGCCCACATGAGCTGCCTGCTGATCGGTGAAGGCAAGGCCCGTCACAAGGGCGAACTGATCGACGCCGCCACTGCCCTGAAGATTGCCGGGCTGGAGCCCATCGCCCTGGCGCCGAAAGAGGGGCTGGCCCTGCTCAACGGCACCCAGGCGAGCACCGCCTTCGCGCTGGAAGGGCTGTTCCATGCCGAGGATCTCTACGCCGGCGCCATCACCATCGGTGCCATGAGCGTTGAAGCGGCGCTGGGCAGCCGCCGGCCGTTCGATGCCCGCATCCACGAGGTGCGCGGTCAGCGCGGCCAGATCGATGCGGCCGCCTGCTACCGCCACCTGCTGGTGGACGGCAGCGAGATCGGCATGTCCCACCACAACTGCGAGAAGGTGCAGGATCCTTACTCCCTGCGCTGCCAGCCCCAGGTGATGGGTGCCTGCCTGACCCAGATCCGTCAGGCCGCCGAGGTGCTGGTGTGCGAGGCGAACGCGGTCTCCGACAACCCCCTGGTGTTTGCCGAGGATGAGGAGATCATCTCCGGCGGCAACTTCCACGCAGAACCCGTGGCCTTTGCCGCCGACAACCTGGCCCTGGCCATCGCCGAGATCGGGTCGCTGTCCGAGCGGCGCATGGCGCTGCTCATCGACTCGCGCATGTCCGGCCTGCCGGCCTTCCTGGTGAACAACGGCGGGGTGAACTCCGGTTTCATGATCGCCCAGGTCACTTCGGCGGCCCTGGCCTCCGAGAACAAGACCCTGGCCCATCCGGCCTCGGTGGACAGCCTGCCCACCTCGGCCAACCAGGAGGACCACGTCTCCATGGCCACCTTCGCCGGTCGCCGGCTGGCGGACATGGCCGAGAACACCCGTGGCATCCTGGCGGTGGAACTGCTGGCAGCGGCCCAGGGGCTCGACTTCCGCGCTCCCCTGCGCTCCACCGAGCTCATCGAGCTGGCCAAGGGCCGTCTGCGGGAAGAGGTCAGCTTCTATGACAAGGACAGGTACTTTGCACCGGACATCGAGGCGGCCGCCGCCCTGCTGGGCCGTGCCAGCTACAACGACCTGATCCCGGCCGGGACCCTGCCCAGCCTCTGAATTGGAGCCTGAGCAAACCATAAATAAGACCGCCCATGGGGCGGTCTTTTCATTTCTGGGCTTTGGGCGCCGCTCCTGTGCTTGGCCATCGGAAGCGGGCAGCGCAGAGTGGCAGCAGACAGAGGCGGCGGCTTTATCCGTGTTCAAACATCCGGAACAGATAAACCACGAACAGCACTGGGGTGAGTGCTGGCAGCCTTATCCGTGTTCAAACATCAGGAACAGGTAAACGACAAACAGCACAAGATGGGTGGCGCCGTGCAGGGCGTGGGTGCGGCCGCTGCTGAAGGTCACTTTACAGACCATGAGGGTGGTGATGAGCAGCACCATGTCGGCAGGGGAGAGGCCCAGGCGCACTTCCTGCCCCATCAGGGAGCCGATGAAGAGCACGGAGGGTACCGTGAGGGCGATGGTGGCCAGCACGGAGCCGAAGTAGAGATTCATGGCCCGCTGCAACTGGTTGTTGAAGGCCGCCTTGATGGCGCCGACCGCTTCGGGGGCCAGTACGATACAGGCGACGATGAAACCACCCAGCGCCATCGGGGCTTCCATCACGTGCACCCCGTAGTTGATGGGGATGGCCAGGGTCTTGGCCAGCAGGATCACCACCACCAGGTAGGCGAGCAGCAAGAGGGTGTGATAGACGTTGCTCTGCAGCGGGCCGTGGTGATCCTCGAGATCTTCGTGATCGCTGTCGACGAAGAAGTGGCTGTGGCTGCGGGTCTGGATCAGCAGGAAGACACCATAGAGCAGGATGGAGATGATGATCAGCATCCATGACATGGCCTTGGAGAGGCTGCCCAGAGTGCCGCCCTGGGTGAAGTTCGGCAGGACCAGACAGAGCAGTGCCAGGGGAATGATGGCCACCAGATAGGATTTGACCCCGTCCAGATTGAAGTTCTGGGTGTGATAGCGCCAGCCGCCAAACAGCAGGGTGAAGCCCACCAGACCGTTGGTGACCAGCATCACCACCGCGAACATGGTGTCCCGGGCCATGGTGGGATTGGGATCGCCGGTCAGCATGACGGAGGAGATCATCACCACTTCCAGGGAGATGACCGAGAGGGTCAGGATCAGGGTACCGAAGGGTTCCCCGAGCTTGATGGCGAGGGCGTCAGAGTGACGCACGACGGAGAAGATGGCCCAGGTCACGATGGCAAGCAGGGCCAGCGACACCGGCAGGTAGACCGCAAGGGGGGTTGTCTCTGCCAGCAGGTCGCTCCCCAGGGTTTTGAAGAAGAGCAGGGTCAGCAGACCGGCAGGCAGAGCAATCTCTTGTCGGATAAAAGACTTCATAGGCAGTGGTTCTCATCTCGGGGCGGCCTCGGCCGACGGGGTATGGAGCGACTTGGTGCACCCAAGGTGCACAGACCCATGATAAGGGGAGATGCTCCTCATGCGGAGCATCATTTTGTTGCAGAGGGTGAGAGGCGGGGCAGATACCGCCTCAGTGCGGGTCGGAGGGGCTGGTTGTCTCGCCCTCTTGCCATGCCATCAGCCAGATCTTCAGTTTGCTCAGGGGCATGGGCTTGGCATAGACGTAGCCCTGGATCAGGTGGACTCCGTGGCGATGCAGATAATCCACCTGCTCCTGGGTTTCGACCCCTTCGGCGATCATCTCCATGCCCGATTTGAGGCCGAAAGCGATGGTGGCATCCAGCACGCTGCGCTTGAGGTCGTCCGTGCCTATGGTATCCACGAACATCTTGTCGATCTTGATCTGGCGAATGCCGAGCCGTTGCAAGTAGGCAAAGCCGCCATAGCCGGTGCCGAAGTCATCCAGCTTGAAGTGATAGCCCCTCTCCTGCAGAGCTGCGATCTCCGCCATGGCCCCCTGGATGTGCTTGATGGGATCCCGCTCGGTGAGTTCGAAGGTGAGGCGGGCCGGCGAGGGCCAGCCATGGCGCTGCAACTGGGTGCGCAGACGAGGTTGCTCGATATGGCCCGCCACCAGATTGACGCTGACCCACTGATGCGGGGCCAGGACGGGGAGATCCGCCAGGATGCGCTCCAGCAGTTGATCCGTCATCGGCAGGATGAGCCCCTGCTCTTCCGCATAGGCGATGAAGGTGCCTGGCGACACCAGATCCCGTCCTCGCTGCCAGCGCAGCAAGGCCTCGAATCCCACTACCCTTCGGTTTCTGCTGTCCACTATGGGCTGATAGAAGGGGATGAACTCCCGCCGAGCCAGCCCTCTTTGCAGCAATCCTTTGAGGGATCGCCGGTAGTTTCTAAGGCCCCAGTAGAGGGCCGCCAGCAGCGCCCCCAGCGCCCCGGCCGACCAGAGGCCATCGCGGTGTATCTGTGAGCGGGCGTAGCGTTTCAGTGCCTCGCCAGCCCAGAGGGTCTGTTCCACCTGATGCTGGGGATCGAAACTGAGTAGCCGCATCGGGTTTGTCTCTTCTCGAATGTGCTTGTTGCCACGGGGGAAAAAGAGCCCGAACTGGGCCGGGTGCTTATGGTTGAACTCCAGATAGAAACAGTCGTTGCAGGGGGTACGCAGCAGCTCATGGCTCCAGCTGCTGTCGAGCACCCAATAGGCCAGATTGCCGTTGCGTCTCGCATAGACCAGGGTTTCGCGTTCGGTATCGAACATGGGGGCCGTGCTGGATATATGAAAGTCGGGGGAGACCGGTATGCCGGCGTCGGCAAGCTGGGGCAGGGCGGGGCCCAGGGTGGAGCAGCCGCTCCCGTTGGCAAGCTGCAGGCCGGCCAGGCGAATATGGCGGTTGTAATACTGGGGTGAGCGCAGCAGCGCCATGTCTTTGGGGCCGCAATCGAAGGCAAAGTGGGCGAGTTGAGCGGGGACATCGTGATCCAGGAGCTGGTTGCGCTCCTGCTGGTAGTCGAGCAGAGCCCTTTCCTTTGTCTGCAACAGGTGGTGAGCCAGCTTGTCGCTCAACAGGGGGGTGAGCAACAGCAACAGCAGCGGGGGCAAACAGAAGAGGCCCAGAGGAATCCATAACGGAGATCGTGCAGACATGGTGAGCACCCTTCTTCCCTGAAATGAAACAACTCGATTGAGACTCAAGCATCATAGCATTAGCTGCATCGATTTGAGCCAAGTTGGTCACACTTGGAACAAAAACGATAATTAATTGATAAATAAAGGATATGGCTACAAACCTGAACAAGATTCAATCGCTGACCTGTCATAAATGACAATTGTCCAGCTTATCTGAAGTGGCTAAAGTAGCGGTGCGGTTTGACTCACCGTGTGTTCAATACTCCTGTATCTATTTTTGTCAGTAGCACAGAGTGTTAGTTTTGATATGAGTGTTTCTTTTGGTCCCCGTTGTGGGACCATTTTTCTGTCCGCTCCTCAGCCTGTGTCCCCTCGTTCTCTCCCTTGATGCCTCTTGTGCGGCCCGCACAACGGCGCCGCATGACGCATCCGCCCGCTTATTTGCAGAAGCGGGATCTTCATCCATAGGCGGCGTTTGGTCTGGGCTGATACCATGATGCCCTATGGATGCTGTCGGCTACGGAAAGGCACATGAAACTGACCACTCAACTCGTCTCTTTTATTACGCTGTGCGTGATCTCGGCCATGGCCATGGTGATGCTCGGCGGGGTCTTCAGTTTCCGCCAGATGGGAATGGAGCTGCAGCAGAACCGGGTCGACTCCCTGGTGGAGATCATCGACAAGCAGCTCGGGGTGACCGATGACCAGCAAGCCCTTGCCCGCTGGCTGCCCTCCCTGTTGCGGGCCTCCCATGTGGTGGAGCTGGAGATCCGTCAGGACAAGCAGCGGGTCTACTGGTTTCGCGATGTGCAGCAGCAGACGGACGAGAGCCTGCTGATCGCCTACAGCGAGGCGATCCCCAATCAGGCCGGGATGCGGGCCGACTTCAAGCTGGACAGGCCGTTCAAGGAGTTCGAGTACTCCATGAAGGCGATGTTCGGCATCTCTCTGGGTATCTTCATCGTGGTGTTCGGGCTCTGGTACTCCATCCGCTGGCTGCGTCAGCAGTTGCGCGGTGCCGAGCTGCTGGCGGAGCGTGCCCAGCTGATCCTGGATGGCAAGCTGACCAAGCTGGCCCATGACCCTGCCGAGGAGTGGCCTGTTTCGGCCAGTCAGGCCCTCACCCATCTGCTGACCGAGCTGGCCGACGCCCGCAAGGAGCGCAGCCGCTTCGACAACTTCATCCGCAGCAACGCCTTCGTCGACAAGACGACGGGCATCGGCAACCGCCTCTTCTTCGACAATCGGCTGGAGAGCGCCATCATGGAGGCAAGCGTGATCAGCGGCGGCGTGCTGCTGATCGAGCTGGCCGGTCTGGAGGAGCTGGATCCCGAGCTGAGCGGGCGCCCGAGCCAGGAACTCCTGATGGAGGCGAGCGCCACCATCGCCGCCTTCGTGCGCAAGCACAGCGGAGCCTTGCAGGCGCGCTATGCCGGTCAGGTCTTTGCCGTGCTGCTGCCAAACATGTCAGAGAGCGAGATGGTGGACGGTGCCAGCCAATTGCTCAAGAGTCTGCAACGACTGCACTGGCCCGAAGCGGTCAATGCCGACACCGCCGTCTATCTCGGTGCGGTCTGCTATCAGGCACAGGATTCCCTGCTCAAGGTGCAGGAAGAAGCGGAGCTGGCGCTCAAGAGCGCGCGCCTGCAAGGACACAGCGGCTGGTTCCTGTTCGAGAAATCCCTCAACGAGGAAGCGAGCAGCAAGGGAACGGTGCGCTGGCGCACCCTGATCAGCCGTCGCATCGAGGAGCAGGGCATCGACTTCTACGTCCAGCCTGTGCAGCAGGAGCGGGATCAGGTGGTGTTGCAGCAGGAGCTGCTCATCCGCCTTCACGACGAGCAGGGCCGGGAGCTGCAGGCGGGGGTCTTCATGCCCATGGCGGAGAAGGCCGGTCTGTTGCTGCCGCTGGACAGACTGGTGGTGGCCCGAGCCTTGCGACTGCTGCGCCAGCGACCGGCATCGAGCTGCCCTATCAGCCTCTCTCTGTGCGCCCAGAACCTGCTCACCCGCGAGTTCCAGCGCGAGCTCTTCTTCGAGCTGTTCCAGTTGCCGCGCAGTACCAACGAGGGGTTGATCCTGCAGTTGTCGGAGTCCCAGGTGACCCGCCACTACGAAGCCCTCAAGCGGCCGCTTCGGGCGATGCGCATGCTGGGGTGCAGGCTGGCCATCGATCATGCGGGCCAGGACGTGGTGAGCACCCAGTACATCAAGGAGTTCGAGATCCACTTCCTCAAGCTGCACCCCAGCCTGGTGCGGGAGATCCACCTGCGCCAGGTCAACCAGATGGCGGTACGCAGTCTGGTGGGGGGCTGTGCCAATACCCAGGCCCGGGTCATCGCGGTGGGGGTGGAGAGTGGCGACGAGTGGAAGATGCTGCGACACCTGGGCGTGCATGCCGGTCAAGGTCCCTGGTTTGCCGACCCCGAGCCCCTCAACCTGCCTGACTAGCGCCCCGGCCGGGGTGACAGGCGGCCCTGCTCCTGCAGGCCCGCCAGCCCCTGCAAGCCACCGGTGTGGATGAAGATGATCTTGCTGCCGCGTGCAATGCGGCCTGCCGCCAGTTCGCGAAACAGCCCCCACATCGCCTTGCCACTGTAGATGGGTTCCAGCGGCAAGCCGGTTTCGGCACTGAATGCCTGCACCCATTGCCAGAGTGCCGGACTGAACCTGGCATAGCCGCCGTCGTGGTGATCCAGCGCAATGCGCCAGCCCGGGGTGGTGGCCGCCGCCGGATGCAACCGGCATACCTCGCCGGTGATGAAGTCGGCCCCCTTGAGCACCGCGATGGCCAGGATCTGCTCCTGCGCCCGCTTGCCCGCGATGAGCCCCGCCAGGGTGCCGCCGCTGGCGCAGGGCAGCACCCAGAGATCCGGCGAGAAGGGCACCTCGTCGACCAGCTCGGCCACCCCGGGGATGGCCAGCGGGCTGCTGCCTCCTTCCGGTACCAGCAGGGTGTCGTCATCCTCGAACCGGGCAAGCCATTCGGGATCCTGGCGCCGGCGATAGTCCTGGCGGTCGACAAAAACGAGATCCATGCCCCAGCCTTTGGCCGCTTTCAGGGTGGGATTGCTGACGGTATCCCCTTCACCGCGTATGATGCCCGTGGTGCGCAGTCCCAGTCTGAGTCCTGCTGCGGCCAGGGCGTGGATGTGATTGGAGTAGGCGCCGCCAAAGGAGAGGATGTGGCCCTTGCCCAGCATCTGTGCCTGTTGCAGATGGTATTTGAGCTTTCGCCACTTGTTGCCGGAGAGGGTCGGGTGGATCAGATCGTCCCGCTTGCACCAGAGCGTGACGTCATGGGCTGCCAGCAGAGGATGCCGGATCCGGTGCAGGGGGGAGGGGAGCTGAAGGGGGGCCATGGGATCGTCTCCCGTGGGTGCCAGCGTGGTCGTCGATGCGTCGTTTGTCATAAAGTTGGAGGCTAATAGCCTGTTTATGTTAAGGTTTAGTCCGTTTTACGCGGCCAGGTGAAGATCCAGATGAAGTCACTGTTCAGACGTTCTCCCTCCAGCCATCAGGTCGGGATCCTGCTGGCCAGCGATCGCATTCTGCTGGCCTGCGTGGACCCCGTTCCCGTGTTTGCCAGCCAGCCTGTCAACGGCCCCCACGACTGGTCCAAGGCCCTGGCCGAGCTGTTTTCCCGACACGGTCTGGCCAAGTCTAAGGTGCGGGTGGCCCTCGCGGCCAGCCTTTATCAGCAGATCCAGATCGACAAGCCTGCCGTCCCCGATGCCGAGATGGCGGGGGCCCTGCCCTGGGCCATCAAGGATTTCGTCAACGAGCCGGTGTTGCAGCTCGCCATGGATTATGTGGACCTGCCGACGCCCCCTGCCGGGCGTCCGCGCATCAACGTTGTCTGCATGCCCAAGAGCCGGGTGCAGCAGGTGGCGGATGCGGTCAACGGCGCGGCGACCCTGGAGGCCATCGTCAGTGACGAGCTGGCCATGACGGCCCTCTACGAGGCGGACCAGATGGTGCGCATGCTGCTCTGGCAACCCCGGGGGCAGGAGCTGCAACTGCTGGTCTTCCATCGGGGCGGACTCTGTTTCTCCCGCCAGTTGCGCGGATTTGCGAGCCTCACCGGCAGCCAAGAGCCAGATGCCGACCAGCTCGACGCGCTGGCGCTGGAGATCCAGCGATCCATCGATTATCTGGCTGGCCATCTCAAGCTGCCCGAGCCCGGCCAGTTGCAACTGGCCATCGCCTCCTCCGCCATGGGGGTACTGGTGCGTCACCTGGAACAGACATTCGGTTTCCCGGTGTCGGCCATGGCAAACAAGGCGGTACTGGCAGGAGTCGAATACCTCAGTGCCTATGGCGCGGCCCTGGGCAGGAGCGACTGATGAAACACCATATCAACCTCTATGGCGCCGAATTCCGGCCAAGACGTCTGTGGGCCAGCCTGCCCCAGATGGCGTTGGTCTGGGGCGGCGTCCTGGTGCTGCTGCTGGGGGCCACCCTCTTCTATGGCTGGCAACAGCAGGGCCTCGATCGTGAATTGGCTGGCGTGCGGGCACAGCTCGACGTGCAGCGCGGCGAGGCCAGGCGTCTCGATGCGGAGCTGGCGCGCCATCTGGCGAATGCAGACTTGCAGCGGCAACTGGCCGACAAGCGGGAAGAGCTGGGGGCGAAACAGGCGCTGATGCAGCAGCTTGGCCACCTCTCCCTGCAAAAATCCCAGGGCTATGCGGGGGTGATGGCGGACCTGGCCCGCCTGCGGGATCCCCGTCTCTCCCTGCAACGGATCGAAATAAGCGACGGGCGCATCAACCTCGCGGGCGTGGCCGAACGCAGTCAGGACGTGCCCGCCTGGGTGAACCGCTTCAAGCAGACCCCCTCCCTGGCGGGCAAGCAGTTTGGCGAGCTCACCCTGAGTCGGGACAAGGAGGGCCAGCTTGCCTTCCAGCTTAGTGGCATAGCGCGGGAGACTCCCTGATGGACATGAAGGCACAATGGCAGGGATGGGCGCAGCAGATCGCAGCCCTCAGCCTGCGTGAGCGGATCCTCATTCTGTTGACCGGGGTTGTGCTGCTCGGGGCCATGGGCATCTATGGCTGGCTGGATGACGCCGACACCCGGCTGGGCCAGGATCGGCAGGCCCTGGCTGCGGCGCAGCGGGATCTGGAGATCCTGACCATGGAAAACCAGGGCAAGCAGGCCAGGCTGGGGCGGGATCCCGATGCCCAGGTACGCGAGCAGCTCGCCGGCGTCGAGACGTCCCTGCGCCAGATGGATGCCGAGCTGCTGGCTCAGACGGTGGATCTGATCCCCGCCCACGAAATGCCCGCTGTGCTGGAAGCCCTGTTGTCCCGCTCCGCCAACCTGCATATGCTGGCGCTCACCTCCCTCAAGCCCGAGCCGCTGATGGCCGGGGAGCAGAAGGTGAACCTGTTCAGGCACGGCATCCGGCTTCAGCTGGAGGGCGGCTATTTCGATGTCTACCAGTACCTGAAAGCGCTCGAAGCCCTGCCTCGCCACTTCTACTGGAAGGGCTTTGACTACCGGGTGGTCGAGCATCCCAAGGCGGCGGTAGCGATGGAGATCTACACCCTCAGCACCAGCAAGGAGTTCATCCGTGGTTAAGCGGCATGTCGGCGGGACGGGATCCCGCATTTTTGCCTTCCCATCCTGGCGCTGGCTGGCCCTGTGGGGGAGCCTGCTCGCGCTGCAGGCCCAGGCCGAGGTGCTGCAGGATCCCACCATGCCCCTGGCGGGATCCGGCTCGGCGGCGAGTGTCGCCAAGGAGGCCGGTCTGCCCAGGTTGCAGAGCGTCATCCTGGGGAGCGGGCCCGCCCTGGCGGTGCTCGACGGTCAAAGCTACCGGGTCGGCCAGCAGGTCAACGGATTCCGGCTGGTTGGGATCAGCGCCGACAGCGTGGTGCTGGAAAAAGCGGGCAAACGCCAGACACTGACCCTGTTTGGCAGCAAGATCCGGATGTGAAGTGGGTGTCGCACGGGATGGTGCGGGCCAGGTTTGTCGAGTTTCATAGCGAGTCAGGTGCACGAATAACATGAAAAAACACCCTTTTTGTCTGCTTCCCCTCGCGCTGGCGGTGGCGGGTTGCACTACCTATCGTCACCCCGAGCCGGTACAGGCCAAAGATGCACTCAAGCAGGCGATGAGCGAGCAGAGCCCGACCGCCCCCCTGACTTCCCTGCCGCCCTCGGTGCAGAGCGAGCTGTTGCAGCTCAATCGTCCCCAGCAGCCGATGACCATTCCCGAGAAGCGGATGCGCATCGCGGCCCATGACGTGGACGCGGTGGAGTTCTTCGGCTCCCTGTTCAAGGGCTCCCGCTACAGCGTGGCGGTCCATCCCGGTGTGGCGGGCGTCATTTCGGTAGAGCTCAAGGATGTGACCCTGCAGGAGGCGCTGGCGACCGTCGGCGACATGTACGGCTTCGACGTACAGCGCAAGGGCAACGTGTTCCACGTCTATCCCGCCGGTCTGCGTACCGAGACCATTCCGGTCAACTACCTGATGATGGCCCGGCGCGGTCTCTCCCGTACCTCGGTGAGCACAGGCGGGGTGACGGCCAACGACAACAACAATGGCAATAACAACAACTTCGACAACGGCCTGAACAACAGCGGCAACAACAACAGCCAGGGCAACACCGCCAGCGGTGACAACAACACCAACAGCAACGGCACCCGCATCGAGACGGACAGCAACAACGACTACTGGACCGATCTGCGGGATGCCCTGCAGACCCTGATCGGCACAGGGGAAGGGCGGGCCGTCATCACCAGTCCCCAGGCGGGCCTGGTCACGGTGCGTGCCTATCCCAAGGAGCTCAAGGCGGTGCGCGAGTTCCTGGACCAGTCCGGCGAACACCTCAAGCGCCAGGTGGTGCTGGAGGCGCGGATCCTGGAAGTGTCCCTCAACGAGGGTTATGAGCAGGGGGTGGACTGGAGCGGCCTCTCCGCGAGTTGGGACGGCGGCAAGGGCATCACGGGGGGCGGCTCCCTCATGGACAGCCCCATCGCTTCGACCCCCAACCAGATCTTCCGGGCTCTGGGGGGCGGCGCCGGTTTCACCATCTCCGATGGCAACTTCAACGTCGCGGTCAGCCTGCTCAAGACCCAGGGGGACGTGAACACCCTCTCCAGCCCGCGCGTGACGGCTACCAACAACCAGAAAGCGGTGATCAAGGTGGGGACGGACGAATACTTCGTCACCAACGCCTCTACCACCACCACCACCTCGGGGACTTCGGCCCCCATCGTCACCCCGAACGTGGAGCTGACCCCCTTCTTCTCGGGGATAGCCCTGGACGTGACGCCTCAGATCGACGAGCAGGGCAAGGTATTGCTGCATATCCACCCCTCCGTCATCGACACCGAGGAGCAGAGCAAGACCATCAGCGTCGGCACCGCCGATCCCCTGGTGTTGCCGCTGGCCAAGAGCTCCATCCGCGAGTCCGATACCGTGGTGCAGGCCAACAATGGGGACATCATCGTCATCGGTGGTCTGATGAAGACCGACAGGCAGGAGATTGTCAGCAAGGTGCCCCTGCTGGGTGACATCCCCTGGATCGGCGAGGCCTTCACCAACCGTCGGGAGAGCAACCGCAAGGTGGAGCTGGTGATCCTGCTCAAGCCCACCGTGGTGGAAAAAGACACCTGGCAGAAAGAGCTGCAACGCTCCTCCGAGCTGCTCGATAAATGGTATCCCCCCAAGGGCTGATCCGGGATGACACGCCTGTTGAGCACTCCTTCTCCCATGTGGCGGCGCCTCCCGGCTGCCGCCAGTCTGCCCTGCCCGACGGCGGTAGCGCCATGTCGCTGATCCGGGGCTGTCTGCGGCTGTGCGCCCGGGACTCTGGCCGGGAGGGTGCATGTATCTGAGTCACTTCGGACTGCGCGAAGCCCCCTTCGGCCTGACCCCGAACACCGGTTTCTATTACGGCCTGCCCCCCCACGAGGAGGCCATGCAGGTGCTCAACTGGGCGCTTTCCCAGGGGGAGGGGTTCATCAAGGTGACCGGCGAGGTCGGCACCGGCAAGACCCTGCTTTGTCGCAAACTGCTGAGCGAGCTCGGCTCCGAGGCCTGCCCGGTGCGCCTGGCCTGGCTGCCCAACCCCCATCTCACTCCGGGGGAGCTGCGCACGGCCCTGGCCCTGGAGCTGGGGTTGACGCTGGCGGGGGAGAGCGAGCTGGATCTCACGGATCGTATTCACCGCCATCTGATCTCCCTGCATCGGCAGGGGAGCCGGGTGGTGGTGCTGATCGACGAGGCGCAAGCCCTGCCGGACGAGACCCTGGAGGCAATCCGGCTGTTTGGCAACCTGGAAACCGAATCCAGCAAGCTGCTGCAAATCGTGTTGTTCGGCCAGCCCGAGCTGGATGCCAGGCTCGGGCAGCCCCGTCTTCGCCAGTTGCGCCAGCGCATCGGTTTTTCCTACCGCCTGCGGCCGCTGCGGCTCGACGAGACCCGGGCCTATCTGGAGTACCGGCTGCAGGTGTCCGGCTATCGCGGGGCCGCCCTGTTCGATGGCCTCGCCCTTCGCAGGCTGTGGCGCGCATCCCGCGGCATTCCCCGCCTCATCAACATACTGGCGCAGAAGTGCCTGATGCTGGCCTATGGTCGCGGTGTGCGGCGGATCGACAGCGCCCTGGTCCGGCTCGCCATCCGGGATACCGATGATGCCCGCCGTGGCCGTCTCACCCTCTGGTGGCCCCTGTTGTTGTTTCTGGGCACCGCCCTGGCGTATGGAGTCTGGTCATGAGCGTGATCAATCAGATGCTGAAAGATCTGGATAGGCGTCAGCAAGAGGCCGAGGGAGCCGCCGTCTATGTGGCGCCGGTGCGCCAGCAAGGCTGGTGGATGCTGGTGCTGACTCTGCTGTGTACCCTGGCCCTGGGGATCCTCGGCTGGCGCACCTGGATCTTCTGGCAGCAGAGCCAGCGAGCCTCCCTGCCAGCGGCGCAGGTCGAGGCCCCCCGCACCGCCCCTGCGGTGGCGCCATCCGCGCCCCTGGCGGTGGTGGCCACCACGCAGGCGGTCTCCTCTGCTGCGCCAGTGGCAAAGGTGCCCGCCGCCAGTGCCGAGTCGACCGCCGCGAGAGTGGCCCCCTCCGCAGCCGAGCAGGCTCCGGCCGATGAGGCCGTGCTCGCCGATGAGGGCAATCCGCAGGAAGCGCTGGGGGACGAGACGATCCCGAGCGACGAGGAGCTGCAGCCGGACCTCTATGCCGAGCTGGCCGCGGAGCAGAGCGCCGAAGAGGCGCCTGCACCCGCCGCGCCGCGCAAACCCGGGATCCTGAAGATCGAGACGGTGGAACTCTCCGACGCCGAGCTGGCCACCCTGGCCGAGCGCAAGGCGACCACGGCCATGGCCAAGGGACGGATGCAGGAGGCGCAGGATGGCTACTACGAAGTGCTGGCCCACGATCCCCACAACCAGGGGGCGCGGGAACAGCTGGCGGGCCTGCTCTATGGCGCAGGACGGCTGACCGAGGCCGCCCAGGTGCTGGAAGAGGGGCTGAGGCTGGATCCCGCGCAGGCGGACCTGCGTCTGCTGCTGGCCCGTGTGGCCATCAGCGGCGGGGATCGGCAGAAGGCGCTGGATTGGCTCACCGGCTATCAGCCCGATATCGCCAGCAATCTGGATTATTACGCCACCTGGGCCGGCCTTGCCCAGGAGCTGGGGCAGCCTGTCCAGGCGTCCGAGATGTACGTCAGGCTGCTGCGCCAGCAGCCGGATCAGGGGCGCTGGTGGCTGGGACTGGGGGTGGCGGAGGATGGTCAGGGACATCGTCAGCGGGCACTGGATGCCTATCGCAATGCCCAGTTGCACGGCAATCTGGGGGAGGCCTCCACCCAATGGCTCGAACAACGAATTGGCCAACTGACCCATTGATAGAACGGCAGTTCGATGAGCCCATGCCATCGGACAAGGCAGCGGGCGTGAAGCAACAGAGATCGGAGCAATAATGGCACAACCCAGACTGAAAATGCGCCTAGGCGACCTGCTGGTACAGGAACAGATCATCTCGGATGATCAGCTGCAGCTCGCCCTGCAGCAGCAGCGCCAGACCGGCCGCAAGCTGGGGACCACCCTCATCGATCTCGGCTTCATCAGCGAGGTGCAACTGCTGACCTTCCTCGCCCGTCAGCTGGATGTGCCCTTCTTCGATCTCAACAACCTCACCATCGACGTCTCGGCCGTGGCGCTGTTGCCCGAGGTGCAGGCGCGCCGCTACCGGGCGCTGGCCGTCAACCTGAGCGACGACAAGGTCACCGTGGTGATGTCGGATCCGGCGGATCTGAGCGCCCTCGACGCCATCGCTGCCCTGCTCAGCCCGCGGGAGCTGGTGCTGGCCGTGGCCCGTGAAGGCCAGCTGCTGGAGTATTTCGACCGCCTCTATCGCCGCACCCGGGAGATAGAGAACTTCGCGGTGCAACTGCACGAAGAGCACCAGGAGACCGGCTTCGAGCTGGGGGCCGGCAGCCTCAATGCCGCAACCGATGAGGGGGAGGCGACGGTGGCCAAGCTGCTGCGCTCCCTGTTCGAGGACGCGGTACAGGTGGGGGCCTCCGACATCCATATCGAACCGGACGAGAAGGTGCTGCGCATTCGCCAGCGTATCGACGGCGTGCTGCACGAGAACATCCTGAGCGAGGTGCGCATTGCCCAGGCGCTGGTGCTGCGCCTCAAGCTGGTGGCCGGGCTCGACATCTCGGAGAAGCGTCTGCCCCAGGATGGCCGTTTCAACATGAAGGTGCGCGGCCGCGACGTGGATGTGCGGATGTCCACCATGCCGGTGCAGTATGGCGAGTCCGTGGTGATGCGGCTGCTGGATCAATCCTCCGGCATCTTGTCGCTCGCCGAGACCGGGATGCCGCCCGCCATCCTGACCCGCTTCCGCCGTCAGCTCAAACGCCCTCACGGCATGATCCTGGTGACGGGCCCGACCGGTAGCGGCAAGACCACGACGCTCTACGGCGCCCTCTCCGAGCTCAACCAGGCCAGCCACAAGATCATCACGGTGGAAGACCCGGTGGAGTACCGTCTGCCCCGCATCAGCCAGGTGCAGGTCAATCCCAAGATAGGGCTCACCTTCTCCCAGGTGCTGCGCTCCACCCTGCGCCAGGATCCGGACATCCTGCTGGTGGGGGAGATGCGGGACAACGAGACGGTGGAGATCGGCCTGCGCGGCGCCATCACGGGCCACCTGGTGCTGACCACCTTGCACACCAACGACGCCGTGACCAGCGCCCTGCGTCTCATCGACATGGGGGCGCCCGGCTATCTGGTGGCGAGCGCCCTGCGGGCCGTGGTGGCCCAGCGCCTGGTGCGGCGGGTGTGTGAACACTGCGCCTGCGAGACGGCGCCGGACGAGGGGCAGGCCACCTGGCTCTCGGTGCTCTCCGGTGAAGCGCCGGGCCAGCATCGCTATCGCAAGGGGCGGGGCTGCCAGAGCTGCAACTTCACCGGCTATGCGGGCCGGATCGGGGTCTACGAGCTGCTGGAGCTGGATCAATCCATGATGGATGCCCTGCGCCGCAACGATGCCGAGGGGTTTGCCCGGGCGGCACGGGCGCACGAGCACTACCGCCCCCTGGCCCTGACGGCGCTCGACTATGCCCGCGAGGGGATTACCTCGGTGGACGAGGTGCTTCGGCTGGCCGAGGACCTGGGGTAACGCATGAGGCATCTGGATCGTACTGAATCACTCTGCCGGGGTCGCCCATGAACCGTTTTGCCTACAAGGGGCGTGACAGCCAGGGCCAGGCCGTCAGCGGTGTGGTGGAAGCGGTGAGCGAGCTGGCCGCCGCCGAGCAGCTGATGCGCCGCGGGGTGATGCCCACCGAGCTGAAGGCCGGCAAGGCCAGGTCTGCCAGCATCGACTGGTCGCTGCTGCTGGAAGGGAGCGTCAAGCTGGAGGAGCTGGTGGTCTTCAGCCGCCAGATGTATGCCCTGACCCGGGCAGGCATCCCTATCCTGCGCGCCATCGCGGGGCTGGAGGAGAGCGCCCACAGCAAGCCCCTCAAGCGGGCGCTTCACGCCCTGGGGGAGGATCTGGCCAACGGCCGGCCGCTGTCGAGCGCGATGCAGTCGCACCCGAAGGTGTTCAGCAGCCTCTTCGTGGCCATCATCCACGTGGGGGAGAACACGGGTCAGCTGGAGGAGGCCTTCCTGCAGCTCGCCAACTATTTCGATCTGGAGCTGGAGACCCGCAAGCGGATCAAGACCGCCATGCGCTACCCCACCTTCGTGCTGATTGCCATCGCCGTCGCCATGGTGATCCTCAACATCATGGTGATCCCCGTCTTTGCCGGGATGTTTGCCAAGTTCGGGGTGGAGCTGCCGCTGGCGACCCGGATCCTGCTGGCCACCTCCCACTTCTTCGTTCACTACTGGTGGCTGCTGCTCGCCATCCTGGTGGGCGCCGTCGTCGGCTGGCGACGCTGGGTCGCCACCACCAAAGGCAGGCTGACCTGGCACAGATGGCAGCTGCGGCTACCCATCGTCGGCTCCATCATAGAGCGCTCCCTGCTTGCCCGTTTTGCCCGCAGCTTCTCCATGATGCTCAAGGCCGGCGTGCCGCTCAACACGGCGCTGACCCTGGTGGCCGATGCGGTGGACAATGCCTGGATGGCGGGGCAGATCCGCGACATGCGGGGCGGCATCGAGCGGGGGGAGAGCCTGCTGCGCACCGCCGGGGCCAGCGGCCTCTTCACCCCTCTGGTGATGCAGATGATCGCGGTGGGGGAGGAGACCGGTCAAGTGGACGAGCTGCTGCACGAAGCGGCCGAGTATTACGAGCGTGAGGTGGATTATGACCTCAAGAGTCTCACCGCCCGCATCGAACCCATCCTCATCGGCATAGTGGCGGTCATGGTACTGGTGCTGGCGCTGGGTATCTTCACTCCCATGTGGGACATGATGAGAGCTGTTCGTGGCCAGTGACAGGGTTCAGCATCTTTACTCCCCTGATGGTGAGACACGATGAGAGCTGTTCGCGGCCAGTGACAGGGTTCAGCATCTTCACTCCCCTGATGGTGAGACATGATGAGAGCGGTGCGCGGTCAGTGACAGGGTTCAGCATCTTCACTCCTCTGATGGCGGGACATGATGAGAGCGGTGCGCGGCCAGTAGGCAGTATCTTCACGGTCATCCGGATGCCGCCCATGCCGGGTACAGAGAACAAGGTATAAAAGAGCATGAGCAGAGAGTCCGAGCAGGATGAGCACTGGCTGGGGGGGTATCGGCGGGTCGTCGTCTTTATCCTGCTGGCGGTCATCGTCACGGCCCTGGTCATGAGCTATCGCAATCACAGGGAAGAGGCGCTGGCCATCAGCGCCAGCCTGCTCGGTGAGCAGTTTGCACAGCGGGCCCAGCGCCTGCACGGACGCTGGCTCGACGAGCGGCGTCCGTCGGTGCTCCATGCCGAGGGCACAGCCTGGCAGTTCGATGAGCGGGGCTGGCCTCTGGCGGTGTTGCCGCGCCAGTCGCCATCGGCCGATTGCCGTCAGCTCTGGCTCGCCCTGCTGGGGCACGATGAGGGGCTCTCATCCTGGCAAGCCCTTGCCAGCGAAGGGGGCGGCGGGTGTGAATTCGGCCAGGAAGGGCACTGGCTGCACTACAGCTTCACCGATGGCCGGGTGGTGGCCCGCCCCTGATTGGGTGCTTCAAGTATTTCATTGACATGATTTTTTTCTATCCGCATGAAATAATGCGGACCATTACGGAGGCAGCATGGCAGCAAAGAGAGTGAGACCCGTTCGGGCGCTTGGCCGGATGGCCGGTTTTTCCCTGATTGAGCTGGTGATCGTCATCGTGATCCTGGGGATCCTGGCCGTCACCGCCTTGCCCCGTTTTCTCGATGTGACCGACGAGGCGAAGAAGGCGAGCGTGGAAGGGGTGTCCGGCGGTTTCGCCACCGGGGTGTCCCTGGTGCGTGCCCAGTGGGAGGCCGAAGGGCGCGCCAGGCAGGATGGGCTCAACACCGTGCTCTATGACGGCTCGCGTTTCTATCTGACCACGCCGACCGACAGTCAGGTCAGCAATGGCGAGCTCTCTCCCGGGTATCCCATGGACACGGCGGCAAGCGGCACGCCCGATGTGGATCCGGCCAGCCTGACGGCGGCCCGCTGCCTCAATATTTGGGAGGGGTTGTTGCAGAATCCTCCCAAGGCTACTGCCCGCTTTGACGAGGTGCGCGGTAGCGGCAATGACCTGAAGTTCTATGCCACGGTGAGCAACAATGGACTGGATTCGGTCTGCCGTTACTATCTGGTCAACAGCCTGAGCAAGGGAAGTGATGGACGTTATCAGGATCCGCAAGGGAGCACGGATGCGTTCATGAGTTTCAGTTATCGCCCGGCCTCCGGCCAGGTGACCACCCATATCAATTGATAAACCGAGGAAAGACGTAATGAAAAAGCAATCGGGCTTTACCCTGATCGAACTGGTCATCGTGATCATCATTCTGGGCATTCTGGCGGTCACCGCCGCACCCAAGTTCCTGAATTTGCAGGATGATGCGCGTCTGGCTGCCGCCAATGGCGTGAAGGCCTCCCTGCAAAGCTCTTCACAGCTGGTCTACAGCAAAGCTGCGATCCTGGGTATTGAGAGTTCTTCTGGTGCTGTCTCTGTCGCGGGTACTACCGTGGATACCTCGTTTGGCTATCCGGTGAATGCTGATGCAGGCAAAACAGTGGCACTGGACGGTTGGAGTGGCGCCATGTCAGGCACCATTGCGACCTTCAAGCCAAGCAACGAACCCAATAGCAAATGTGCGGTTACTTACAACAACGCCATCACTGCGGCGGGTGGTGTTCCCTCCATCGCTGTCAGCACCGATTGCGGCAAGTAATTGTCAGACAAGGCGAGGCTTCGGCCTCGCTTTTTCGTTATTCCCGATGAGGGCATGAATGTCGACAGCCAAGGGTTTCACCCTGATTGAACTGGTGATCGTGATCCTGTTACTCGGGATTCTGGCCGCCTTTGCCGTGCCTAAATGGCTGGGCAAAGGCGGCTTTGAAACCCATACCCTGCGTGACGAGCTGGTGGCCCGGCTGCGGCTGGTGCAGACCATGAACATGCAGGAAGGGCCGGCGCGCTGCACCCAGCTGGTGCTGGAGGCGGGGCGTTTTGGCCATCTGACCGGGGCGAGCTGTGCGCCTGCCCCCATTTCAGGCTGGCGTGGGAATGAGCAGAGTCGCGGGCGCCTGGTGCAGGCGTCCGGCAACCTGCAATTCTCCCCCCAGGGGACATTCCATTTCGACAAGCGCAGCGGCAGGCCCCTGTGGCTTGGCTGCATCAACGGCTGTGAACTGGCGGTCAGCAGCGGCCAGGAGAGTGCCCGGCTGCGCATCGAGCCGGAAGGCTATATCCATGCGATCCCCTAAGATCTGCCGCGGCTTCACCCTGGTCGAGTTCGTGGTCGGCATCGTGCTGCTGGCCGTGGCGCTCACCGGCATCCTGGGGCTGCTTGTCAATCAGGCTCCCCAGGCGGTGGATCCGGTGCAGCAGGTACGCGCCGCCCAGCTCGCCCAGCGCATCCTCGGCGAGATGCTGGAGAAGTCTTTCGACGAGCATTCCGATCACAACGGCGGCCGTTTTCGCTGTGGCGAGACGGCCGGTGTGCCCGTCTTCACCTATCCCCCCTGCACGGCGAGCGCCGACTATGGCCCCGATGGTGGCGAGACCCGCCCCTACACGTTCAACGACGTGGACGATTTCGACACGGC
Organism: Aeromonas sp. s4; assembly: GCF_040907855.1. Taxonomy (NCBI): domain Bacteria; kingdom Pseudomonadati; phylum Pseudomonadota; class Gammaproteobacteria; order Aeromonadales; family Aeromonadaceae; genus Aeromonas; species Aeromonas sp. s4. The sequence continues at coordinate 62,300 of NZ_JBFOCP010000041.1, forward strand.
AGGCCGCTGGGTGGACGCCAGCTACTTTACCCAGGCCTCGGCCGCGAGCAGCGAAGAGGAGTATCGGCGCTATCAGGTGAAGATCGCGGTGGTGCCGGATACCCTCTTTGGCAGCGCGGGGGAGGGAGCCGAGTCCATCGGCAAGCGCATCACCCTGACCGTGCGCCTGCCGGACGGGAGCGAGCTGGTCTTCGGCCTCTATCGGGGGAACTACTGATGGGCAAGCCACATTCCCGTGATGCCGCGTGGGAATACCCATACGCCAGACTCGCCCGTGACCGCGTCCGACTCGGGCGTGAGGGGGGCTTCACCCTGGTGGAGCTGGTGATGGTGATCCTGCTGCTCGGGGTGATGGCGACATTTTCCAGCCAGTTTATCGGCATCGGCACCCAGATTTACGGAGATGCCAGCCGCCGCGAGCAGCTGATGAGCGATGCCCGTTTCGCCCTGGAGCGGCTCAACCGCGAGGTGCGCGACGCGGTCCCCGGCTCGGTGCGGGTCGAGGACGAAGGGGGCGGTGCCCAGGAGCAGGGGGCCTGTCTGCGCTTCTGGCCCATCGCCACCGCCAGTCGCTATCTGGAGACGGCGAGCAGCACCGTGCTTCGCATCGTCGAGCCTGTCACCATGCCGGCAAAGGAAGATACGGCCATCATCTATCCGCTGCCTGACACGACCTCTGGCAGTACCATCACGCTGGACAAGGGGTGTGTGCAGGGGCGTTGCACTGCCAGAGTGACCGAGGTAGGAACTCCTGTCTCCGGGGCCGTGCCGCTGACCCTGGCTGGTGCGCTCGCCAAGGACTCGCCGGGCCAGCGCATCTATTTTGCGAACCAGCAGGTGCTCTATTGCGTGAGAGGGGGCAACCTCTGGCGCATGGCCAAGTCCCTCGACGACACCCTGAGCAGCAGCGAGACCACCCGGTTGATGGGGGAGCATATTCGTCCCGCCGCCTATTACTTCTATCGGGAACCCGCCGCCTTCAACCAGAGCGAGGTGGGGCTGCGGCTGGAGTTCGAGCAGCGCGACGAGCGCGTCGTCTTCCATCACAAGCTGGAGACCCTCAATGTGCCCTGACACTCCCACCATGGTGAGGTCCCAGCGGGGCAGCGCCATCCTGATCGCCCTCTTTGTCATCGTCATCATGGCCCTGCTGGCGGCGGCCATGGGGCGTTTCCTGGTGGACAGCGGCGAGAAGCACACGGTGGAGGTGCGCGGCGTGCGTGCCCTGATGGCGGCCCAGAGCGGGCTCGAAGTTGCACTGTACCGGCTCTATCCCAATGGGGAGTGGCAGGGGCAGGCCAGCCGGTGCGTCCCCATAGCGCTCGACTTCACCGAGCCCGGGCTTGCCGGGTGTCAGGCCAGCATCACCTGCAACAGGGTGACGGTGAGTGCGGCCGGAGGGACCCAGACCGGATACCGATTCAGCAGCGAAGGGCGCTGTGGCCAGCCCGATGCCGGCAGCGGCCCGAACCCCGATTTTGCCGTCAGCCGCACCCTGGTGGCGGAAGCCTTTGATGGAGCGACGCCATGAGCCCCCTGCCAAGGAGCCAGACCCCATGAAGTCCAGCCAGCCTCTTCGCGGCGCCCTGTTGTGGATCTTGCTGGGATCCACCTCGGTGCAGGCCGCCAGCCAGTGTACAGAAGCCTTCCTTTTCCCGGTGCAGAGCCACGCCTCCCCCGGCGTGCTGAGCATGAACAATGAAAGCAAGATCATCAGCACCACAGTGGGGGCCAGTTACCCCTTCCTGACCCAAAAAATCCAGCCCAACGCCAACTGCAACAACGGTGGCTTCTGGAACAACGGCACCTGGGTCTCCAATTGCAACGTCAGCGGCGCCCTTGCCAGTGTGCTCAAGGATGTGACCTTCATCAGCGACCCCGACGCATTTCCGGCCAACCCGGGGGGCTTCCCCTCCTACAGCGGGAAAAAGGATCTCGCTTGCGACGGGGCCATCTCCCCTGCTGCCGGTGACTACAAGAGCGCCTCGTGGGGGGGCAGCAGCTGCGTGGCGACCCTGAAATCGGGCCAGACCTATCGCTTCGATACCTTGTCTATCAGCGAAGGGGCGATGCTCAACCTCAACGGGGCGACCGTCTATGCCCAGAAGATGACCATCAAGAATGAATACAACAGTGGCGTCACCGGGTCGGGAGACCTTCATGTGAACGATCTGACCGTGACGAGTCAGGGCAAGCTCAATGACGCCAGGGTCACCGTCTACAGCACCCTTGAGGTCTCGGGCAATGGCAATACCGGGACCGCCGTCTTCCAGCCGCACTACCTGGACAAGGTCACCATGGAGGTCTCAGCCAGTGGCCAGAGCGTGCTCATGGGGGCAGGGGACTGGTTCATCAAAAGCCTGGGGATGAAGAGCAACAGTGCCATGACCTTCCAGGGGCAGAGCTCCCTGGCCGTCTATGAACTCAAGATGGAAAGCGAGAGCCGGATCTCCGCTGCGGGGAGTCGCAGCGATCTGACGCTTCTGCTTCACCAGACCCTGGAGGTGAGCGGCAACGGCACTCTCAACGGGTATCTGCAGGCCCGCTACCTCAAGACGTTCAAACACCAGAGCACCTCCAACATCAATTTCTACTTCCGTGGCGGCAACCACTGGATAGACAAGATGGAGCTCGGCCAGAACGACAGGCTGATCTTTGACAGCGGCAGTGCCGCGAGGTTGTACATCAAGAGCGATCTGGCCCTGAGCGACCAGATGGAGGTTAATGCCGGGGGCAAGGCCAACGACCTGATGATGTATCACTTCGGCAAGGTCACCATGAGCGGCAATACCAAACTCAACGCCATTCTCTATGTGAACGCCGGGGATCTGGCCATGAGTGGTCAGGCCGTGCTGACCGGTGCCGTGTCGGCGGTGAACGTCTCCATGACCAACAACAGCAAGGTGATCCACGAGCCCTTCAACGGCGACTGGCCGGGCATGTGTGAAGACCCACTGACCTGTTTCAGCGACGACTTCTCCGCCAGTACCCTTGGCAGCGACTGGGTGGTGGCTCAACGCAATGGCAGTACCTTGCCCTCTTTGCAAAACGGTCGCCTGCGGCTGACCCAGAATACGACCAACCAGGCCACCTCTGCGACCTTCCAGCGCCTCTTCCCGGGGGCCAGCAATCTGGTGACTATCGAGTTTGATCAGTATGCCTACAAGACCTCCGGCTCGAGCGGGGCGGACGGGATGGCGGTGGTGCTCTCCGATGCGACGATCACGCCCCAGCCCGGCGCCTTCGGTGGCCCGCTGGGTTATGGCTTCAAGACCGGGATCAGCGGTTTTGCCGGCGGCTGGATGGGGGTCGGTATCGACGAATACGGCAACTATGCCAACGAGGGGGGCTCCTATAATCCCGGGTCTCGTCCTCAGGCCGTTTCCATTCGTGGCTCCGGTGCCAGTTCGGGGACCTCGGGCTATCGCTATCTGGCGGGAACGGCGAGCAACCTGAGCCCGGCAGTGGACAGCGGAACCAATGGCAACCGCCCCCATCGTTACCGCATCACCATTGACTCGCGCACTGCCGGCAGTTCACTTGCGTCGGTTGAGCGGAACACGGGCTCGGGTTACACCATGTTGGTGGGGCCCATCAATATGGTGAACCAGACGGGGCAGGCGGCGGTGCCCGCCAACTTCCTGCTGTCGCTCACCGGCTCCACCGGTTCTGTGACGAACTACCATGAGCTCGACAACGTCCGGATCTGCGCCCTCAAATCCAATCCGGTGGGGACCCAGATCGATCACTTCGAGTTCGATCACTCCGGTCAGGCCCTGACCTGCAACCCGGAGACCCTCGTCATACGGGCCTGCGCCAACGCCAGTTGCAGCCAACTGTTCACGGACCCGGTGAGCGCCATCCTGACCCCCCTCAAGAATGGCAGCAACGGCTGGATAGCCGACAGCCAGGTGAGCTACAACGGCAACACCGCTACCGTCAATTTCAGCAACGGCACCGCCAAATTGCAGCTGCGCAACAATCTGGCGACGGCCATCACAGTGGGAGTGAGCGGCTCGACGCCGTCCACCAAACCCCTGAGCACCACCCTGTGCCGCGCCGGCAGTGGTGCCCTGAGCGCCGCCGCCTGTACCTTGAGCTTTGCCGACAGCGGCTTCCTGTTCAATGTGCCGGATACCCTGGCCAACAAACCACAACAGGTAGTGATGACGGCGGTCAGGAAGGACAACACGAGCCAGCTGTGCGTGCCGAGTTTTCAGAAGCAGACTAAAAGAATCACGTTCTGGAGTGATTACAACATGCCTGCGACCAATCTCTTTGGCAGCCAGATAAGGATTGATAAGACAGCCATAGCCACTACGGCGGTGGCTCCCACTGCCATGGATCTCTATTTCAATGAGCTGGGCGAAACCACGCTGAAGGATGTGAGTTATCCGGATGCGGGCCAGATGCGGCTCAATGCCCGCCACGATGGCAGCGGGGATACCGCAGGGCTGGTGATGACGGGGTCGGATCTGTTCGTCAGCCGCCCGGCCGGGCTCTGCATCACGCCTACCGAGGGGACCTGCGCGGCAGGGGATGCCAGTTGTCCGGTGTTCAAGAAGACCGGTGAGGCGTTCCAGATGAATATCAAAGGGGTGGCTTGGCAAGCGGATGATGACAAGGACCTGTGCAGCGGCAACCTGGCGACCCCCAACTTCGCGCTGGCCAATATTGCGCTCGGCAGCGAGCTGGTGGCGCCCAAACCAGGGGAAGGGGCGGTGGTCGGCACGGCCAGTTATGACCACTCCAATGCGAAAGGCAGCAACAACCTCAACACAGTCACCCAGTCGGTGAACGAGGTCGGGGTCTTCCGGATGACTGCAACGCCACCGGAAGCAGGTTATTTCAACTACACCATCCCCCCTGCTACCAGCGTGCCCGTGGGGCGTTTCGTGCCCTGGGACTTCTACTTGGTGAGCAGCACTGTCACCCCGGCCTGCGGCGGCTTTAGCTACATGAGTCAGCCGTTTTGGGTGCAGACGACGGTGCAGGCACGGAACAAACAGGGTGAGATCACCCAGAACTACCGGGATGCTTTTGCCAAGGGGGTGATCTCCCTGGTGGCCGCCAATAACCAGGACGGGGTCGACAGATCCAACCGGCTGGTGGATAGCTCCAACCGGCTGGTGGATCCACTGGTTGCCAGCTGGTCGGCTGGAGAGGTCAGGTTCAATGACCAAATCCGCTTTAAACGCCTGCAAGATCTGACTACTCCCGCGACCCTGACCACGCCGGAGGAGCCACTGCGGCTGCTGCGGCTGGGGCTTAAGGTGGGGGACGGCGAAACGCCGGAGACCACTTTCCTCGACGGTCGGAACATGAATCCGTCCGTCAGCGGCACTTGCCAGAGCGGGGTGAACTGCACCGCCAAACAGCTCTCCATTCCGAAGGGATCGGACGACACCATGATCGCCTATTACGGCCGCCTGCTGGCCAGCACTCGTCAGGGGGCGGCCAGCGCCCCGCTGGCGCTGCCCCTGCAGGTGCAATATTTCGAAGGGGGCCTGTGGCGAGCCAATTCGCAAGATAGGCGAGCCAATTCGCAAGATATCTGTACCCAGATCTCCCTGGCGGGAGGTGGTATCGTCTTTACCGATGCGGAGCAACGCTATGACTCCGCGACGGGGGATCTGATCCTCAAAGACGGTACCCGCATTCGCCTTGGTCTCGGCAATGTGGCTCCGGGCGGTACTCAGGTCGGTTTCGACGCAGGCGAGACCCGGTTCCATTTCGCCGCGCCGAACCAGAGTGTGCGCATTCCCTACGAGATCCTGCTGGACAAACAGCCATCCCAACCCGTCTGGTTGGCGGATCCGGCCACGGCGGATCACCTGCTGGGAGAGGCCATTTTCGGCCGGGATCGGGGTAATGACAGAATTATTTATCGCCGCGAAGTGATGCCCTGACACCCGGGCTGACACGGGGAGATAGACGCATTGCTGTACAGTGGCGTCTTATCTCCTTGTTTCGTAGTGTTTGTCGGCCTGAGCGGGTGAGTGATGACTCGCATTTTTGTCGCGCCTGATTGATTGGCGACAGTTTGAGCGCTTGCCCATTGGGGTGGGCATTGGTAAAGTTAGCCGGTTTTCTGCACCTCCAAATTCTTAGGATTTCCCGTAGCCATGTTCAAAAAGCTCAGAGGCGTCTTTTCCAACGATCTGTCGATCGACTTGGGAACTGCCAACACCCTGATCTATGTAAAAGATCAAGGGATCGTCCTTAACGAACCCTCAGTTGTCGCCATTCGCCAAGAGCGCGGGAACGCCAAATCGGTCGCTGCTGTCGGTCATGCCGCCAAGCAGATGCTGGGTCGTACCCCGGGTAACATCTCCGCCATTCGCCCGATGAAAGACGGCGTGATCGCCGATTTCTACGTGACCGAGAAGATGCTGCAGCACTTCATCAAACAGGTTCACGACAACAACTATTTCCGCCCCAGCCCGCGCGTGCTGGTGTGCGTACCCTGCGGCTCCACCCAGGTGGAACGTCGTGCCATCAAGGAATCCGCTCTGGGTGCCGGCGCCCGCGAGGTTTACCTGATCGATGAACCCATGGCTGCCGCCATCGGTGCCGGCCTGCCGGTCTCCGAAGCGACCGGTTCCATGGTGGTGGACATCGGTGGCGGTACCACCGAAGTGGCCATCATCTCCCTGAACGGCGTGGTCTACTCCCAGTCCGTCCGTATCGGTGGCGACAAGTTCGATGAAGCCATCATCAGCTACGTCCGTCGCAACTACGGCAGCCTGATCGGGGAAGCCACCGCCGAGCGCATCAAGCACGAGATCGGCTCCGCCTACCCGGGCGAAGAGGTGCGCGAGATCGAAGTGCGCGGTCGCAACCTGGCCGAGGGTGTGCCCCGCAGCTTCACCCTGAACTCCAACGAGATCCTGGAAGCGCTGCAAGAGCCGCTCTCCGGCATCGTCTCCGCCGTCATGGTGGCCCTGGAGCAATCCCCGCCCGAGCTGGCGTCCGACATCTCCGAGCGCGGCATGGTGCTGACCGGTGGTGGTGCCCTGCTGAAAGATATCGACCGTCTGCTGATGGAAGAGACCGGCATCCCGGTCGTCGTGGCTGAAGATCCCCTCACCTGTGTCGCCCGTGGCGGTGGCAAGGCGCTGGAGCTGATCGATATGCACGGTGGCGATCTGTTCCACTACGAATAAGACCCAAAGCCGGCCGAGCGCCGGCTCTTTTTTGACGACTCATGAAACCCATCTTCGGTAGAGGCCCTTCGCTTCAGTTACGGTTGTTTCTCGCCGTCATCATCTCCGTCGCTGCCATCGTCGCGGATTCCCGCTTCGGTGTGTTCAGCCATGTCCGCGTTTATCTGAGCTCCCTGGTGAGCCCGCTGCAATACATCGCCAACGCCCCCGGCACCCTGCTCGACACCATGTCGACCCAGGTGCAGACCCGCGCCGATCTCATCGAGCAGACCAAGCAGCAGGAGCAGCAACTGTTCACCCTGCGCTCGCGCCTGCTCAAGATGGATCAGCTGGAGCACGAGAACCAGCGGCTGCGCGAGCTGCTGGGGTCGCCGGTACACAAGGAGTCCCGCAAGATGGTGGCCGAGCTGCTGTCGGTGGATTCCGACCCCTTCAGCCATCAGGTGCTGATCAACAAGGGGGCGCTGGATGGCGTCTACAACGGCCAGCCGGTGATCAACGATCAGGGGGTGGTCGGCCAGGTGCTCCACGTGGGCTCCACCACCAGTCGCGTCCTGCTCATCACCGACTCCAGCCACGGCATCCCGGTGCGGGTGCTGCGCAACGACTTGCGTGCCATCGCCTCCGGCAGCGGCGAGCTGGACAAGCTGGAGCTGCGCAACCTGCCCCGCAACACCGACGTCCAGGTCGGCGATCTGCTGGTCACCTCGGGCCTGGGCGGCCGCTTCCCGGAAGGTTATCCGGTGGCGACCGTGACCCGCTCCGACTACGTGGAGGGCAAGCCCTTCGCCCAGATCGAGGCCAAGCCGCTGGTGGCGCTGGACCGTCTGCGCTACCTGCTGCTGCTGTGGACCGACAAGAAACCGGAAGTACACGACAAGGATGCCCTTGAGCCTGCGGCGAGCGCCTCGGCGGCCACGGCAACCTCGGCGGCGGGGGCGACGCGCTGATGCTGCAACCCGCCAGCGGCAGGATCTGGATCTGGTGTTCGATCCTGCTGGCCCTGTGCCTCTCCATCCTGCCGCTTCCCTTTCAATTCGAACCCTTCCGTCCGGACTGGCTCGCCATGGTGCTCATCTACTGGGCGCTGGCGCTGCCGCACCGGACCAACGTCGGCACCGCCTGGGTGGCGGGCCTGCTGCTGGACGTGCTGCTCGGCAGCACCCTCGGCGTGCGGGCCATGGCCATGGCCATCACCACCTACCTGGCGGCCTTCCAGTTCCAGAAGATCCGCAACTTCTCCCTCTGGCAGCAGGCGCTGATCATCGGTCTGCTCTCCCTGGTGGGGAAGATCACCGTGTTCTGGGCGGAGCATCTGTTCAGCCGGGCCAGCCTCAACTTCGCCTACTTTTGGTCGACGTTGACGACGATGTTAATATGGCCCTGGATTTTTATGGTCTTGCGCAAGGTGCGGCGTCGCTTCAATATCAAGTGAATGTGAATAAAAACAACGCATTGTAACTGCGCATCGTCTCATTGAGTGAAGTATGAACAAGCACAACGAACTGCAACTCTATCTCGCCTCGGGCTCCCCCCGCCGGCACGAGCTTCTGACCCGCCTGGGCTACCGTTTCGAGGTCCTCAAGCTGGATGTGCCGGAGCTGCGCAACGACGGTGAGAAGCCCCAGGATTACGTCTGCCGGCTGGCCCGCGACAAGGCCATGGCCGGTGTGGCCGCGGCGCCGACGGCGCTGCCTGTGCTGGGGGCCGACACCATAGTGGTGCTGGGGGAGCGGGTGCTGGAGAAACCCTCCGACCTGCTGGACGCCAAGGACATGCTGGAAGCCCTCTCCGGGCGAGTACACCAGGTGATGACGGCGGTGGCCCTGGCCACCCCGGAGCGGTGCGATGTGCGGCTGGTCACCACCAACGTGGCGTTTCGCAAACTGGACGAGGCCGAGATCGAAGCCTACTGGCGCACCGGCGAGCCGTGCGACAAGGCGGGCGCCTATGCTATCCAGGGCATTGCCGGCAAATTCGTCAGTCGCCTCGAGGGGAGCTACAGTGCCGTGGTCGGCCTGCCCCTGCTGGAGACGGACCTGTTGATCAAGCAGCACCTCGAGCAGACCCGGTAATCCTCTCGTCAGCAGTGCGCTGCTGAGTTACCCGTTGTTCGTCGTGCCAGAATTCAAAACTAGAAAGGCAAGGTAACTTATGTCGGTAGAACTGCTGGTAAACGTCACCCCCTCCGAAACCCGGGTCGCCCTGGTCGAGAACGGTCTGCTGCAGGAAGTGCATGTGGAGCGTCAGGCCAAGCGCGGCATCGTGGGCAACATCTACAAGGGCAAGATCAGCCGCGTGCTGCCCGGCATGCAGGCCGCCTTCGTCGACATCGGCATGGACAAGGCCGCCTTCCTGCACGCCTCCGACATCGTCCCCCATACCGAGTGCGTGGCGATCAAGGAGAAGGAGCAGTTCCAGGCCGGCAACATCGCCGAACTGGTGCGCCAGGGGCAGGACATCATGGTACAGGTGGTCAAAGACCCGCTCGGTACCAAGGGGGCCCGCCTCACCACCGACATCACCCTGCCATCCCGTTATCTGGTCTTCATGCCGGGCAGTGCCCACGTGGGGGTCTCCCAGCGCATCGAATCCGAGGCGGAGCGCGAGCGCCTCAAGCGCACCGTGGCCGGCTATGTGGACGAACTGGGCGGCTACATCATCCGCACCGCCGCCGAAGGGGTGGGGGAGCAGGAGCTGGAACAGGACGCCGCCTTCTTGAAGCGCCTGTGGCGCAAGATCCTCGAGCGCAAGCAGAAGTATCCCCCCTGCAAGATCCTCTATGAGGATCCCAGCCTGGCATTCAGGGTGGTGCGTGACTTCGTCGGTGCCGAGCTCGACAAGATCCGGGTCGACTCGCGCCAGAGCTTCGATCAGCTCAAGCGCTTCACCGAGGAGTACGTGCCCGAGCTTGCCAACAAGCTGGAGTACTACACCGGCGAGTCGCCGATCTTCGATCTCTACGACGTGGAGAACGAGATCCAGCGGGCCCTGGAGCGCAAGGTGGAGCTCAAATCCGGCGGCTATCTCATCATCGACCAGACCGAAGCCATGACCACGGTGGACATCAACACCGGGGCCTTCGTCGGCCATCGCAATCTGGAAGAGACCATCTTCAACACCAACGTCGAGGCCACCGCCGCCATCGCCCGTCACCTGCGCCTGCGCAACCTCGGCGGCATCATCATCATCGACTTCATCGACATGCAGTCCGAGGATCACCGTCGCCGGGTGCTGCACAGCCTGGAGCTGGCGCTGGCCAAAGACAGGGCCAAGACCAACGTCAACGGTTTCTCCCAGCTCGGGCTGGTGGAGATGACCCGCAAGCGCACCCGGGAGAGCCTGGAGCACGTGCTCTGCGCCGAGTGCCCCGAGTGTAAGGGGCGCGGCCGGGTCAAGACGGTGGAGTCGGTCTGCTTCGAGATCCTGCGGGAGATCATCCGGGTCAACCGCGCCTACGACGCGGATCAGTTCACCGTCTATGCGGCCCCCTCGGTGGCCGATTACCTGCGGGGGGAGGAGTCCCACAGTCTGGCGGAGCTGGAAGTCTTCATCGGCAAGCAGGTCAGGGTGGTCTCCGAGCCGCTCTGTGGGCAGGAACAGTTCGATGTGGTGATGATGTAATTGGTCTATCGCTGGCTGAGTCGGGGCTGGTTGGCCCTCGGAGTCTTCTTCGTGCTGCTGGCCGTTCTGGTCAGCGTGGTACGACTGGGCGGCCCTTTGCTCAACCAGCACCGAGCGGCCGTGATAGGGACCCTGCTCGGAGAGAGTCAGCTCGAGGTGAGCGTGGATCACGTCGGGCTGGAGTGGACTCCCCGCGGCCCGGCCATCGGGCTGGAAGGACTGGCCATCGCCCCCGATTCGGGGCGTTTCTCCCTGCGCCTTGGCAAGGTGTGGGCGCACCTCGACTTCTGGCGCTCCCTCAACGAACTCAGACCGGTGTTTGGCCAGTTGATCCTGAGCGACGGCAACATCGCGCTGGACATGACCCAGCCCGCCACCCCCGTCAGCGGGAAGAGCGCGAACCAGCAGGAGGCCCTGCTGCGCTTCCTGCTGACCCAGCTCTCCACCTTCGACATTCACGACACTCGCCTGAGCCTCACCACGGCACTGGGGGAGGTGCGCGCCCTCGACATCGCCCAGTTGCGCTGGCAGAACCGCGGCAAGCGGCATCAGGGGGTCGGCAAGGCCTATCTCATCAACGGGGTGGGGGAGAGCACCCTGGACCTCATCATCGATGTGGATGCTCCCGAGGTGCGGCTCGACCGCCTCAAGGGCCAGCTCTATCTGGGGGCCAGCGAGCTGGACATCAGCCCCATGCTGGCCAGGATCCACGCCGGCGCGCCGCCGGTGAGCGGCCAGCTCGACTTCCAGCTCTGGAGCGAGTTCGAGAAGGGCAGGCTCGGCAACTCCCTGCTGGCCTTTGGCAACAACCACCTGATCTGGAAAGACGAGATCAAGGGGGAGCCGCATCGCCTCGACCTGCAGGGGGGCAAGATCCAGCTGCGCCGGGACGGCGAGGCGTGGCAGCTCGCCAGCCACGACGTCATCTTCAAGCTCGATGGCGCCACCTGGCTGCACAGCCGCCTGCAGCTCGAGCGCATCGGCTCGCGCATCCAGGGCTATGTGCCCGCCATCGATCTCGACCAGATTGCCAACCTGAGCCAGCTGGTCTCCGGCCTCTATCCCGAGCTGACCGAGACCCTCAAGCGCACCCGGCCAAGGGGCCAGTTGCAGGAGCTGGTCCTGCAGGCCGACGGGGACTGGCAGGGGCTCTCTGTGCAGGGGCAACTGCGCGGCTTCGGGACCCGGGCCTGGCACGATGTGCCCGGTCTGCAAAAGCTGGACGGCGACTTCTGGCTGACCCCGAACGGGGGGCGTGCCCGCCTGACCCTGGGCAAGGGCAAGGTGGATCCGGCCCGCCACTTCAAGGAACCCATCCCGGTGGACAGCCTGAGTGCGGCCCTCGACTGGTGGCGGGCGCCGCAAGGCTGGGTGCTCTATGGTCAGGACATTGCCCTGGACAACCCGGATCTGCGCCTCGCCAGCCGGTTTCGCCTCGAGCTGTTCGAGCACCCCTTCCTCGCCCTGACCGGGCGCATCGACGTCAAGAACGCGGCCCATGCGGATCGCTACTACCCCCTGGCGGTGATGGATGAGGGGCTGGTGAGCTACCTGAGCGGCGCCATCAAGGGGGGTAAGGCCAAGGGGGCCGACCTGCTCTGGTACGGCGAATTCCGTGACTTCCCCTACGACAACGGCAAGGGCGTCTTCCAGGTGGCGGTGCCGCTGCAACAGGCCACCTACGAGTTTTTCCCGGGCTGGCAGCCGCTGACCGACCTGCAGATCGATCTGCTGTTCCAGAACGCCAGCCTCGACATGAACAGCCGCGCCACCCTGCTCGGCAAGGCCAGCTCCGACTCGGTGCACGCCTGGATCCCGGACCTCTATCCGGGGGCTCACCTCTACGTGGATGCCAGGGTTGAGGGTGAGGGCAAGGCCATCAGCGACTATTTGCAGGACTCGCCGCTGGGGGGATCCGTCGGTCAGGCGCTGCGGGAGGTGGAGATCCGCGGCCCCATGAAGGGCACGGTGAAGCTCGACATACCGCTGGATGGCGAGGGGGAGGTCAAGGCCAGCGGGGAAGCCAGCTTCAAGGACAACAAGGTGAGGATCGCCTCCCTGGATCTGCCCCTCGACGGGGTCGCAGGGACGCTCGAGTATGACAACGAGCAGACGCGCATTCACAACCTCAAGGCCAGCCTGTGGAACCAGCCGCTGACCCTGGATTATCAGGGGCGGCAACTGCCCCACGGCTATCAGGCCGATCTCAAGTTCCAGGGGCAGTGGGACAGCCGCCGCCAGCGCCGGGACATACCGGCCCTCGAGATGCTCCAGGGGCGCAGCAACTGGTCCGGTACTCTGGGGCTGACCCTGCCCGAGAACAAGGCGTTCAGCTTCCAACTGGCGCTGGACTCCAACCTGCAGGGCATGGGGCTGGATCTGCCTGTGCCCCTGACCAAGGCGGCGGGTACCCGGCTGCCCCTCAAGGTGACGGCCCGTGGGCGGGATGGCAGCGCCGACATCCGCGCCGTGCTGGGGGCGGACATCGACATGCAGAGCCGCCTGGTGTACGGCGACGGCGTCCCCTACCTCAGCCGGGTGCGGGTCAACATCGGCCAGCCCGGGGCGCGGGTGATGCAGGACAAGCCCATGCTGCTCGCCATCAACCAGCAGCAGGCGGACGTGGCCGGCTGGCTGGCTCGTCTCAAGCAGTGGCTGCCGGCCGGTTCGGCGCCGAGTGACAATGCGGTGGTGGGCCCCGCTTTCTTGCCCCAGGAGTGGTGGGTAGATGGCCAGCTGGCCCGTGCCGACATCGGCAGTGCCAGCCTCAAGGCGGTACATTTCACCCTGGGGCCGGTGAACCAGGCCACCGAGGTGATGATCGACAGCCCCGACGTGATGGGGGTGGTGCGGGTGCCGGTGGCCGATGGGCGCCCCATCGATGCCAAGTTTGCCCGCATCTACTGGTCCGGCAAGGGGACCGATCTCAGCCCGGATCCCGATGAGCGCCAGGACAGGGCCATCATGAATGCCATTCCCTGGCTCACCTTCAGCTGCGTGGATTGCCGCTTCGGCGAGCTGCCCCTGGGTGAGGTGAAAGGGGAGCTGCTGCCCGGGGCCAACCGGCTGGATCTCAAGGGACTGGAGATGCGCCTGGCGGGCAGCACCCTGCGCGGCAGCGCCGAGTGGCTGGCCCGTGGCAGCCAGATGCAGACCCGTGCCAGGGTGAACCTCGAGACCCGCAACAGCGAGCTGCTGCTCAAGCGGCTCGGCTACACCTCACCCATCGGGGATGCCCCGGGCAAGCTGGCGCTGGATCTGAACTGGCGTGACGTGCCCTACCGCCTGAGCCTGCCGACTCTGGCGGGCAGCGCAGACTACCAGTTGGAGGGAGGCACCCTGCGGGAGGTCAACGACAAGGGGGCCCGGCTGCTCTCCCTGCTGAGCCTCGACTCCCTGATGCGCAAGCTGCGCCTCGATTTTCGCGATGTATTCGACAAGGGCTTCTATTTCGAGTCCATGTCCGCCTCCGCCAAGGTCAATCAGGGGGTGGTGGAGAACAACGACTTCTACATGAAGGGGGCCGCGGGCAACCTGCGGGGCAAGGGCATCGCGGATCTGGTGCGCTGGCGGCTCGACTTTGATCTGAGCTTCTCCCCGAACCTGGGGGGTACCCTGCCGGTGGTGGCGGCCTTCTCCCTGACCCCCATCACCGGGCTCTATGTGCTGGCCCTCTCCAAGCTGCTGGAGCCCGTGGTGGACGTGGTGACCCGCATCGATTTTCGGGTCTCCGGCCCGCTGGACGCCCCCAGGCTGGTGGAGGCGGGGCGGGATCGCGCCCGCATCAAGCTCAACCAGCACCAGAAGGATGCGGTGGATGCGGTGGCGCCCGGCCTGCCCGCCAAGGAGGTCACCCCCTTCCTGCTCGATCCCAAGCATCAGGGCTCGGGTCAGCGCTGAGGGCATGCACCGGGCTGGGGGACTTTCCCCCGGCCGCCAAACCCCTCATAGTGCAGATATTGCCCCGCGAGCCGAGAAGGCCTTCTGTCACCGGTCACCGGCTCGCCCAACAGATGAGTGCGGATATTGCCCTGCGAGCCGAGAAGGCCTTGTGTCACCGGCTCGCCCAACAGAAGGAGCGCGTCATGTGGCTAGCCGCCATGCAGTTGATTTCGGGTCGTACCTGGCAGGATAACCGGGAGCGGATCGCCGCCGAGCTGGCGAGTCTGCCCGGGGAGCGCCCCTTGCTGGTGCTGCTGCCGGAAAACTTCGCCCTCTTTGGCGAGCGGCAGGGGTATCTGGACGGGGCAGAGCCGTTGGGAAATGGCCCAATCCAGCAGCAACTCTCTGATTGGGCCAAATCCCACGGCATCTGGCTGGTGGCCGGGGCCATGCCC
Organism: Aeromonas sp. s4; assembly: GCF_040907855.1. Lineage (NCBI taxonomy): Bacteria > Pseudomonadati > Pseudomonadota > Gammaproteobacteria > Aeromonadales > Aeromonadaceae > Aeromonas > Aeromonas sp. s4. The sequence goes on from NZ_JBFOCP010000041.1 coordinate 77,427, forward strand.
ACCGCCATCGCCGGTGCCGACCACATTCACACCAGTACCCTGGTGTTCGATCCCGACGGCGAGCTCAAGGGGCATTACCACAAGATCCACCTGTTCGACGTGGACGTGGCGGACAATCACGGCCGCTACCGGGAGTCGGAGACCTTCAGCCCGGGTGATCAGCCTGTGCTGGTGGACTCCCCCTTTGGTCCCCTCGGCCTTTCTATCTGTTATGATCTGCGCTTTCCCGAGCTGTACCGCCAGTTGGCCCGGGCCGGTGCCCGGGTGCTGCTGGTGCCTGCCGCCTTTACCGCCGTCACCGGCGAGGCGCACTGGGAGCCTCTGCTGCGGGCCCGTGCCATCGAGAACCAGTGCTACGTGGTGGCCGCCAACCAGGGGGGTACCCACGAGACGGGGCGCCAGACCTGGGGCCACAGCATGGTGATCGACCCCTGGGGCCGGGTGCTGGCCTGTCGGGCGTCGGGGCAGGGCACTGTGCTGGCGCCGCTGGATGGGGCCCTGGTCGATGAATTGAAACGCACCATGCCGGTGCTGCAACACGCCCGCCTGTTGTGAGCCCGCGGCCGTGGATTTAACCGTTACGACATCTCGCATGAGAGTGGAGAGAAAGATTTGAGTCTATTGAGCCAGGTTAGTGCCTCCCTGTTGGCCCCGAACGATCTCGACGAAGGGCGGCTGCAACAGCTGCTCGGCAGCCTGATGAGCCATCAGGTGGAGTTCGGCGACCTCTATTTCCAGCGCAGCTGGCACGAGTCCTGGATGCTGGAGGACGGCATCGTCAAGGATGGCAGCTACAACATCGATCAGGGGGTGGGGGTGCGCGCCGTCAGCGGCGAGAAGACCGGTTTCGCCTACTCGGACGAGCTGAGCCTGCTGGCGCTGCAGCAGTCGGTGACTGCCGCTCGCGGCATCGCCGCCGCCGGTGCTCAGGGCAAGGTAAAAGCATGGGCTCGCACCGAAGCAAACCTGCTCTACCCGGCGCTGGATCCCCTGCAGACCCTCGACAAGCAGCAGAAAATTGCCCTGCTGGAGCAGATGGACAAGTTCGCCAGAAGTCTGGATCCCGCCATCAATCAGGTGATGGCCTCCATCAGCGGGGTCTATGAAGAGATCCTGGTGGCCGCCACCGATGGCACCCTGGCCGCCGACGTGCGTCCGCTGGTGCGCCTCTCGGTGACCGTCATCGCCGAGAAGGGGGAGCGCCGTGAGCGCGGCAGCGCGGGAGGCGGTGGCCGCTTCGGTTACGACCATTTCCTCGAGCTGGACGGGCTCGAGAGCCGGGCGTTTGGCTATGTGCGCGAAGCGGTGCGCCAGGCGCTGGTCAACCTGGAGGCCATCGACGCCCCGGCCGGCACCATGCCGGTGGTCCTCGGTGCCGGCTGGCCCGGTGTGCTGCTGCACGAGGCGGTGGGTCACGGTCTGGAAGGGGACTTCAACCGCAAGGGCTCCTCCGCCTTTGCCGGGCGCATCGGCGAGCAGGTGGCTTCCAAACACTGCACCATCGTCGATGATGGCACTCTGCCGGGTCGGCGTGGCTCCGTCTCCATCGACGACGAGGGGACGCCGGGGGGCTACAACGTGCTGATCGAGAACGGCATCCTCAAGGGTTACCTGCAGGACAAGCAGAATGCCCGTCTGATGGGCGTGCCGCTCACCGGTAACGGCCGCCGCGAATCCTACGCCGCCCTGCCGATGCCACGCATGACCAACACCTACATGCTGGCGGGTCAGTATGATCCGGCCGAGATCATCGCCTCGGTGAAGAAGGGCATTTACGCCCCCAACTTCGGCGGCGGCCAGGTGGACATCACCTCCGGCAAGTTCGTCTTCTCCGCCTCCGAGGCCTACCTCATCGAGGATGGCAGGATCACCGCGCCCATCAAGGGGGCGACCCTGATCGGCAACGGCCCCGAGGCGATGAGCCAGGTTTCCATGGTGGGCCGTGATCTCGCGCTGGATCGCGGGGTCGGGGTCTGCGGCAAGGAGGGGCAGAGCGTGCCGGTCGGCGTCGGCCAGCCCACCCTCAAGCTGGATCAGCTCACCGTGGGCGGCACCCAGTAAGGGGCCGCAGAACAAGCAGCAGAGAGAATCCATGCTTACCCTGTCAAAAATTTCCAATATCCGCAGTCAGCTCTCCCCCAGCGAGCTCAAGATCGCCGATTACATCCTGGCTTGCCCGGAGCAGGTGACCCACTTCTCCTCCCAGGAGTTGGCCCAGCAGGCTGACGTCAGCCAGTCGAGCATCGTGAAGTTCACCCAGAAGATCGGGTTCAAGGGCTTCACCGCCTTCAAGCTGGCGGTGAGCGAGGATCTGGGGCGCAAGCACGCCATCAAGACCGACAACGTGGGGGATCTCTACAACGGCATCGGCCGGGACGACGATCTGGAGACCATGGCCAAGAAGCTGGCCCAGGAGAAGATCAACTCCATCGTAGAGACCACCCAGGCCCTCGACAACGCCACCCTGGCGCAGGTGCTGGATGCCATCAACCAGGCTGGCCGGGTCCAGCTGGTGGGGATCGGCGGCTCGGCGCTGACCGCCAAGGATCTCTGGTACAAGCTGCTCAAGATCGGGGTCACCACCCTGTTCGCCCAGGACAGCCACGTACAGATCTCCATCGCCCAGACTCTGGGGCCGGGGGACGTGCAGCTGGTGGTCTCCTATTCCGGCGCCAGCCGGGATGTGCTGGCGGCGGCGGAGCTGGCCAAGCGCAACGGCGCCACCCTGATCGCGGTCACCTCGTTTCGCAATACCCCTCTGCGGCAGATGGCCGACATGGTGCTGGACACGGTGGCCGATGAGAACGAGCTGCGCATCTCCTCTATCTCGTCGCGTACCGCCCAGAACACCATCACCGACATCCTGTTCCTCGGTCTGGTGCAGCGCCGTGACGAGCAGGCCTGGGCCCTCATCGATGGCACGCGGGACGCCATCGACCGTCTCAACAAGGAGTGACGCGGGCCCGGCTGCAACAGACGCCGAGACCTGCCTAAAGAGAAAAACCACCCGCCTGCGGGTGGTTTTTTTATGGGCCAGTGCCGGCTCAGAGGGCGAGAGCCCAGCGCAGGAAGGCCTTGCGCTGAGCCTCGTCGGCGGCGAGGTAGCGCCGTTGCAGTTCAGGGTCGACGGGCACGGCGCCCGGGGTGGTTGCGGGCTGGGCGAGGGTGGCGGGCGGCGGAGTGATGGCCGCGCGAGCCGGTGCGTCGTAGCGGGCCAGCAGCGCCTGATAATCCGTCATCAGACTGTCCTGGCTGCGGGGGAGGGTGGTTGCCGACAGGGGGTGGCTACCCTCGGGGGTCTCAAGCCGCAGGTTGGGGTGGGTGGCAAAGTGGCGAATGGCCCGGGAGTCGGCCAGCGGCGGAGTGGTCAGTTTCAGGGGGCCGCTGGCGGGCAGGGTCAGAGTCAGCAGCAGCGGGGCTGAGCGGACGCGCCCCTGGCTCTCGTTGGTGGAGCCGGGGTCGAGGGGGCTGTCGAAACGTACCAGCAGCCGGGTGTCGCCAGCGGGCAGGGTGAGCGCTCGCTCGAAGGGGGAGACCTGGCCCCGGGATGAGGCCAGCAGGACGAGGGTGTCTGCCAGCTCCAGCCGGGCGGCCTGGACCGACAGGGTCATGGGCAGCAGCAGGATGAAGAGGAACAGGAGGCGGATCATGGGGAGCTCCAGCAGAAAGAAAATGCCGGCCAGAGGCCGGCAGGGGATCAGAACTCGTAGCGTAGGCCGAGGTGGTAGAAGCTCTCGCTGTTGCTGCTGCCGCCAAAGCTGGTGATGGTGTTGTCAGCCAGACCATCCTCGCCATCACGGAACACGTAGGCGCTGTAGAGGGAGGATCGCGGGGTGAGCTTGTACTGCAGCTCCAGGGTGGTATCCCGCAGACTCATGCCGTCTCCCCCGTCGTTGTCGAGGTGACGATAGCCGGCGCGGGCTGCCCACTTCTGGCTGATGTCGTAGACGGCGGTCAGTTCCCATACCTTGTCTTCACTTTCTGCCCGGCCGTTGCGATAGCTCACCTGATCCTTCGCGTAGAGGGCGCCCAGCATCAGCGAACCCAGGGTGTAGCGGGCGCCGATGCCGCTGAAGCGGTACTGGTCGGCGTCGGGATCCACCTTGCTGGCATCGGTCTGGGCCGCCTTGCTCTGCTGGTAGGCGATGACCGGTGCCAGCTTGCCCGCCGCGCCGAGGTCGAAGGTGTAACGCAGGGCGCCGTTGTAGCCGTAGTCGAGATCCGAGGTGCCGTTACCGAGGATGTAGGCTAGCGATACATCCAGATTGCCGAGAGTGTTCTGGTATTGCAGGGTACCGTCCTGGCGGAACACCTGGACTGCAGTGGAGTCTACCTTGCTGGCCTGGCGCGCCACGGAGACATCGGAGGCGGCAAACACGTCGCCGATGTCGGTGAACATGATGAGGCCGGAAGAGACCCGGCCACCGGTCACCTTGCCCCACTCGCCGCCATCGATCCCGGCCCAGACGTAACGGGCGGTGAGGTCGCTGCTGTTCTTCTGCACGTTGTTGGCGTATTCGGCGGCATTGACCTGGTACTGGGCCATGCCGATCACGGCCACCTGGTCGTTGACGGTCTGGCGGGCGGTAAAGCCGATGCGACCGTCGAAGTCCCCCTGGCTGTTGCCGTTCTTCTTGTCCGAGACGTTGAAGCCGAGGCGACCGTAGAGATCGACGTTGGAGCCGTCATCGGCCTGGTAGATGACGGCGGCCTGCGCCGCACCGACGGCAAACAGGGCAGGAATGGCCAGGGCAAGCATGGACTGTTTCATTGTTGTCTTTCCTGTGTGGGCTCTTGTGCCAGAGCCGGGGTGAGTGAAGCCGTGACCCCGATTGCTCGGGGCCAGATAGCCAGCTGGATAGAGGAGAGAGGGTTAGCTCAGATCGACGTTCTTGCAGCCGAAGAGCAGGGTGAAGAGGTAACCGCCGAAGTAGGCAACCGCCAGACCGAGGCCATAGACCATCATGCCGGGGAAGATCCCCTGGGCCGAGGTCATCAGCGGCAGCGCGACGATGCCGGAAGGGCCGAACACGGTGTTGAGGCCGACCGGCAGGCCCATCCAGGAGATGAGACCGACCACGAACCCCCCCAGCGATCCGCCGCAGCAGGCGGTGATGAAGGGTTTGACCCGCGGCAAGGTGACGCCGTAGATGAGCGGCTCACCGACCCCGAGCAGGCCGGGGATGATGGTGCCCTTGACCTGGGTGCGCAGCAGGGAGTCCTTGGCTGCGCGACTGTAAAGCGCCAGGGCGGCGCCGACC
>NZ_JBFOCP010000041.1:82897-114857 GCF_040907855.1 Aeromonas sp. s4
CGGCGCCGACCTGGCCGGCCCCTGCCAGCGCGAGGATGGGGAACAGGGAGTTGAAGCCCTGGGCATCCATCAGTGCGAAGTAAACGGGCACGAACCCCTGGTGAATGCCGAACATCACCGAGATGAGGAACAGACCGGCCAGTATGGCGGTACCGAACGGGTTGCCGTTGAGGTGGATGAAGAGCCAGGACATGCCGTTGTAGAGCTGCACCCCCAGGGGCATGATCAGGACGAAGGTGACGGCCCCCATGATCAGCAGGGTGATGCAGGAGGTCAGTATCATGTCGAGGCTGTCCGGCATGAAGCGACGCACCTGGCGTTCCACCGAGGCGCCGATGATGCAGGCGATCAGCACCCCGATGATGTTGCCACGGGGATCAATGTGGTGGCCGAAGAAATCGGTGATGCCTGAGTAGATGCCGCTGGTGGCTTGGGGGTCATAGCCCATCACAAACAGGGAGGCCAGAATGGCACCGTTGACCCCGGAGCCGCCGAACGCTTTCTGGGCGTTGTAGCCGATGAGAATGCTGAGGAAGCTGAACAATCCCTTGCTGAACAGTTTCATGTAACCGACCAGCTCCACCAGCATTCCGCCGGTGGCTGCGCCGTCCTGCAGCAGGGTCTGTTCGATCAGGGTAGCAAAGCCGAGCAGCAGCCCCGCGGCGATAAAGCCGGGGATCAGTGGTGTAAAAATGGTGGCAAACTTGGCCAGAAAGCGGTGGGCCGCACTGCTCTGTTTCTGCTTGAGTGCCTGCTTGTTGGCCGAGGCGATGTCGCCAAGCTCGGTGGGGGCCGCAGCCGGAGCCTCCAGCGCCCCCAGTCCTGCGCTCAGCATGCCGTTCATCAGCTCGCAGGCGGTCTGGGCCTTGCCCGGCCCCAGCACGATCTGGAACTGGTTGTCGCTCTCAATCACCCCCATGACGCCGGCGATGCGCTTGATGGTATCGCGATCCGCATGCAGGCTGTCCGCCAGGCTCAGTCGCAATCGGGTCATGCAGTGGCCGCAGTGGGTGATGTTGTCCCGGCCGCCGATGGCCTGGATGATCTGGCCGATCATGGTGTCAGTTATTTTTGCCATAAAGAACCCAGTCAGTCTGTGGTGTCAGCAGGGTGCCTGGCACCCCTTTCTCGTTATGTGATGGCCATCCCTGGCCTGGCCAATGTGCGGTTGGCCGATCAGTGGGTGCACTGGCTGATGAAGCCGTTGCTGCTTTGCAGGCGGTGGCGGGCCTCATCGGCCGTGAGTCCAGCCAGGATCATCACGATGGCGGTCTTGCAGTGGTTGTCCGCCTCGGCCAATGCCCGCTCTGCGGTGGTGCGATCGCAGTCGGTGGCCTCCATCACGATGCGCTTTTGCCGCTCCACCAGCTTGGCGTTGGTCGCCTCCACGTCCACCATCAGGTTGCCGTAGACCTTGCCGGTGCGGATCATGGCGCCGGTGGAGAGCATGTTGAGAATGAGCTTCTGCGCCGTGCCCGCCTTCATGCGGGAGGAGCCGGTGACGATCTCGGGGCCGACCACCGCCACCATGCTGATGTCGGCCGCCCTGGCCAGCGGACTGCCGGGGTTGCAGCTGATGCTGCAGACCGTGGCACCCACCGCGCTGGCGTGGGCCATGGCGCCCAGTACGTAGGGGGTTCTGCCGCTGGCGGCGATGCCCACCAGCACATCATTGGCGCAGAACTGGATGTTCTTCAGGTCCCGGGCACCCAGCTCTGCGTCATCCTCGGCGTTCTCGACCGCCTGCAAGATGGCCTTGTGGCCGCCGGCAATCAGGCCGACCACCTGCTCGGCAGAGACGCCATAGGTGGGCGGGCATTCACTGGCATCCAGGATGCCGAGCCGGCCCGAGGTGCCGGCGCCGATATAGACCAGGCGCCCACCCTTGCCAAAGGCTGCCGCGATGGCATCGACCGCCCGGGCGATTTCGGGCAGCAGTTGGCCCACCGCCAGCGCCACCTGCTGATCCTCCTGATTGATGACGCGCAGCATCTCCAGGGTCGACAGCTGGTCGATTTCGACGCTGGCCGGGTTGCGGGTCTCGGTAATCATGCTTGATAGGTCAATGGTCATCGTTTCCTCTGCTTAAGGTCATCGCCACTCCCGGCGTAAAACATCCCTCTCGATGATGAACATGATCATCGATTTTTGATTTCTATGATGAGATCAATGTCGCATAATTAATTATTCCATTTATTTCTAATTATAAGCTGTGAAAATTCCTGCACGGAGAGGGTTGGGTGGGACCGGGGTGATGCCGATGGCACTAGAGGGGGGAGAGGCTGAAGGGCAGCCAATAAAAAGCCCCGGCAGGCGCCGGGGCTGGGAAAGGGCTCGGGTCAGTTGACCGAAATGGCGCGGGCGTCGATGAAGAAGCGGGCGTGGCCGTGATCATCCACCCTTATCTGGGCGAGCAGGCGATCCTTTCGCTTGAACTCCCATCCTGTCTTGATCCGGGTCAGCGCGGGGCTGGCGGCACCGACCACATTCAGATACTCATGAAACAGGCTGTAGCTTCCAATCTCGGTCAGCATCTTTTCCATTTGCATATCTCCTCAAGTAATGGGCTCAGCACATGCCACGCTAGCGGCAACCTTCTGAACCCTGCCTGTACAAAAACCAGACTACCCCATCAAGATGAAGGCAATATGATCAGGCGCAAGATCACGAGGGATTTGCACGAAAAATGACACCGTTTTCAATCAGGGCTGGCGCGGCACGGCGAGATGATCGAAGGCGGTGGATCCGGCATGGGACGGCAAGGCGGCAGCGGGTTGTTCCATCACCTGACCATGGAAGACGGGATCCTGCGCCACCTCCTTGACGCCGTTGATGCAGAACTGCATACCCATGCACACCAGCAGGAAACCCATGATGCGTGTCATGGCGTCGATGCCGGTGGCCCCCAGGATCTTGCACACGGGATCTGCCAGCTTGAGCACACCCCAGCTGATCAGGCTCATCAGGGCGAAGGCGGTGACCATGGCGGCATAGATGACGACGCGATCGGTCTCGGCCGGCAGCTCGGCGATCTGGGCCGCGCCGCTGATCACCAGCGCCATGGTGCCGGGTCCGCACATGCTGGGCATGGTGAGGGGCACGAAGGCGATATTCTGGTTGGCCTCGACCCCGGCAGACTGGTTTGGCGAGGGGAACAGCATGCGAAAGCCGATGAAGGCGATGATGAGGCCACCGGCCAGGCGCAGGCCGGGAATGGAGATCCCGAACAGATCCAGGATGGAGGATCCGATGAAGAAGCTGACGCACAGGGTGGCGAACAGATAGAGGGCGGCCATGTTGATCTGGCGGCGGATGTGCTCGCGGGACATGCCCTTGCTCAGTCCCAGCAGCAGGGTGGCCGTGGTGGGCGGGTTGACCATGGGCAGCAGGGCCAGCAAGGCGAGAAAGACGACCTGGAAGAACATAGTGGACCTCGGGCAGATGGACGGATTGGGGGTGAGCGGGCGGGTCGCCACCCGGTCGATAATATCCGCAAAGAACAAGCCCCGACAGTGCGGGGCTTGCTTGGGAAGGATCAGGCGGCCTGCGGGGTGGCCTGGCGTTGGCCGCGCTGGCGCAGCCAGAGCCAGATGCCGAGCACGAAACCGAGGGCGGCCAGGCTGACCACATAGTGGGAGGGGGCCAGCACGTCCTCCTTCATCCAGAGGGTGACCAGCATGGGGGTGAGGCCGCCGAAGATGGCGTAGGCCACGTTGTAGGAGAACGACAGCCCGGAGAAGCGCACCACCGGCGGGAAGGCATTGACCATGACGTAGGGCACGGCGCCGACGATCCCCACCGCAAAGCCCGCCAGCATGTAGAGGGGCACCAGTTGATCTGTGCCCGCTGCCAGGCTGTGGTAGAAGGTATAAGTGGCGCCGGCCAGCAGCAGGGAGCCCAGGATGAAGGTAGGGCCGCTGCCGATGGCATCGATCAGGCGACCATAGACGATGCAGCCCAGGGTGAGGGCGACGATGGCCAGGGAGTTGGCGGTCAGGGCATCGGCCGGGCTGATGCCGTGCACCTTCTGCAGATAGGTCGGGGTCATCAGGATCACCACCACGATGCCGGCGGAGAGCAGCCAGGTCAGCAGCATGGAGACGACGACGCTGCCCTTGTGTTCACGCAGCACCGTCTTGAGGGGCAGCTCCTCGGCCAGGGACTTGTTGGCCTGCATCTCTGCGAAGACCGGAGTCTCGTGCAGCCAGCGGCGCAGGTACATGGCGACGATGCCGAACACGCCGCCGAGCACGAAGGCCAGACGCCAGCCCCAGTCGCTCACATCGCCCGGGCTCATGCCACGGTTGATGGCGGTGGCCACCAGGGAGCCGAGCAGGATGCCGGCGGTCAGCCCCGCGGTGAGGGTGCCGCAGGCGACACCGACCCGGCGGGCGGGCACGTGCTCGGCCACGAAGACCCAGGCACCGGGGACTTCCCCGCCGATGGCGGCCCCTTGCAGGATCCGCAGCAGCAGCAACAGCAGGGGGGCGGCGATGCCGAGCACGGCGTAGGTGGGCAGCAGGCCGATCAGCAGGGTCGGCAAGGCCATCAGGATGATGCTGAGGGTGAACATCCGCTTGCGGCCGATGAGATCGCCAAAGTGGGCCATGATGATGCCCCCCAGGGGGCGGGCCAGGTAGCCGGCGGCGAAGATGCCGAAGGTCTGGAACTGGCGCAGCCACTCGGGAATGTCGGCCGGGAAGAAGAGCTCGCCGATGACCACGGCGAAGAAGACGAAGATGATGAAGTCGTAGAATTCGAGGGCGCCGCCCAGCGCCGCCAGGCTCAGGGTTTTGTAATCCTGTCGATTGAGGGGGCGACCGTGGTCGTGCGATGTGCTGACTTTACTCATATCCTTATGTTTCCCATCGTTTTTTTAGTTATTCTCCCCGGTGTGCTGCGGGGATACGCTCACCCACGAGGGTATGCTTTTGTGTCCCGCAATGTAAATCGCACAATTCGCAACACTGTCTTGCAGCACGGTGCGGCAAGTAGCTGGAGAGATCATGACGAAGAAAAAGGTACTGCTCTCCTGGAGCAGCGGAAAAGACAGCGCCTGGGCCTTGCATCGCCTGCGCCAGGATCCGGCCATCGAGGTGGTGGGGCTGTTCACCACCCTCAACCAGGCGTTCGAGCGGGTGGCCATACACGGGGTGCGCAAGCAGTTGCTGCTGGCACAGGCTGAGTGTGTGGGCTTGCCGCTGACCACCATCGACCTGCCCTGGCCCTGCAGCAACGAGGAGTATGGGCGCATCATGACGGGCTTCATCGCCGATGTGCAGGCCAAGGACATTTACCACATGGCGTTCGGGGATCTCTTTCTTGAGGATGTGCGCGCCTATCGGGAGCGGCAACTGGCGGGGACCGGCATCACGCCGCTCTTCCCGCTCTGGGGCAGCGACACGACCGAGCTGGCGCAGGCGATGATCGACGCCGGGCTCAAGGCCAGGGTCTGTACCCTGGATCCGGGCAAGCTGGACGCCGGGTTAGGTGGTCATGAATTCGGCCCGGCCTTGCTGGCTGCCCTGCCCGCCGGGGTGGATCCCTGCGGCGAGAACGGGGAGTTCCACACCCTGGCCTGGGACGGCCCCATGTTCCTGCATCCCTTGCCCATCCGGGTGGGGGAGACGGTGCTGCGGGACGGCTTCGTCTTCACCGATCTGCTGCCCGCCACCGCCTAGTCGCGATTTGACTACCGCTCGCCCTTGTCGTCGTTGTAACGCAGGGCGATCTCGTGGAACTGCTGGTGGATGCGGGCAAAGGCGTCCGTGATGTCGGGGTCGAAGTGATTGCCTCGTCCCGCCAGTATGATCGGCACCACCTCCTGGTGGGACATGGCAGCCTTGTAGCAGCGCTTGCTGATGAGGGCGTCGTACACGTCGGCCAGCGCCATCAAGCGGGCCGAGAGCGGGATCTCGTCACCGTGCAGGCCATAGGGATAGCCGGTGCCGTCCCACTTCTCGTGGTGGTAGCAGGCGATCTCCTTGGCCAGTCGCAGAAATTCCACCTCTACCCCCAGCGCCTCCTCGGCATGGACGATGGCCTCCTTGCCGAGAATGGAGTGGTGCTTCATCTGGGCAAACTCGTCCGCATCCAGCTTGCCAGGCTTGAGCAGGATCCGGTCTGGCACGCCGACCTTGCCGATGTCGTGCAGCGGGGCCGATTTGAACAGCAGATCGATGGTCTTGGGGGTCAGCTCTGCACGAAAGCGGGCATGCTCGCAGAGGGTCTCCGCCAGCAGCCGCACATAGTGCTGGGTGCGCAGGATATGGTTGCCGGTCTCGTTGTCGCGGGTTTCGGCAAGAGAGGCGAGGGAGTGGATGGTGATGTTCTGGATCAGTTCGTTCTCCCGGGTGCGCCGCTCCACCTCCTGCTCCAGAAAGGCGTTCTGGTCGTGCAGCAGATCCCGCGCCGCTTTCAGCTCCAGGTGGTTTCTGACCCGGGCCAGCACGATGGCGGGGGTGATCGGCTTGTGGATGTAGTCGACGGCCCCCAGCGCCAGGCCGTGCGCCTCCGCACTCTCCTCCACCTTGGCGGTCAGGAAGATCACCGGGATCTCCCGCACCTGCGGCATCTCCTGCAGCGCCTGCATCACCTGATAGCCGTCCATCTGGGGCATCACCACGTCGAGCAGGATCAGATCCACCCGGGTGCCGGCCGAGAGGATCTCCAGCGCCCGCTGGCCGCTGATGGCGACCTTGACCCGGTAGTGGGGGCTGAGCAGGGCGCTGAGCAGGGAGAGGTTCTCCGGTGTGTCATCGACCACCAGCAGGGTGGGTTTGGTATCGGGATCCAGCAAGTTGAGCATGATGGCGCCTCACTCTTGGTTGAACAGATCGGGTCTGAGGGCCCGGACTTGTTGCAGATATGCCAGGGCATCGGCGAAGCGAAAACGGGTCATGGCATCGTGCATGGCCGGTGCTGCCTCGCCCAGCAGGGGAGCGAGCCTGGCCTGATTGCGCTGGAACAGGATGAAGGCTTCCGCATCGTCTTCCAGCAGCAGCCCGGTCAGCTGGTGCAGCAGGGGGGCCAGCTCGGCGGGGGTAGCCTCCGGCAAGCCGGGGGTGGCAGGGGCCGGCAGCAGTGTCAGCAGGCTGGCGGCCAGTTGCTGCTGCTGTTGCAGCCCCAGCTCGGCCAGCGGCAGCAGGCTGGTGGCATCGTCTCCCCGGGCGAGGGCGCTCTCCAGCCGGGCCGAGACATCCTGCAGCGACCCGGCCCCCAGCGTTGCGGCTATGCCCTTGAGGGTATGGGCCTGTCGATGCGCTTCTTCCCGGTCATTCGCCTGCAGGGCGGCCAGCAGGGTTTCCATCGGCTGACTCCCCTGGCGGGCGAAACGTTGCAGCAGATCCCGATACCACTCCCAGTTGTGCATCAATCGTTGCAGGGCTGGCTCGGCGTTGAGCCCGATCGCCTGCAACTGTGGCAGCAAGGCGGTGGCGGGTGATGCGTGTGAGGCAGTGAGCGTGCTGTTGACCTCGCGGCTGAAGGAGGTTGCCCAGCGCTGCAGGGCCGCATACAGCCTGTCGGGGTCGATGGGCTTGGCAATGTGATCGTCCATCCCGGCAGCGAGGCAGCGTTCGCGGTCACCGGCCATGACGTTGGCCGTCATCGCCAGGATCGGGGTGTGTTGCCCGATGTCTTCCCGCTCGCGCAACAGCCGGGTGGCGGCCAGGCCATCCATCACCGGCATCTGCATGTCCATCAGGATCAGGTCGTAGTGGGTCTGGGCCACCATCTCCAGCGCGATGGCACCATTGCCGGCGATGCTGACATCGGCACCGACCGCCCGCAGCAGCTCCAGCGCGACTTGTTGATTGAGCTCGTTGTCTTCCGCCAGCAGGATCCTGAGTCCGTCGAAGCGGTAGCGATGGGTCGCCTGCGGTGGTTTGAAGGTGAGTGAACTGGTTTGCTGGCCAAACAGGCCGATGACGGTATCGAACAGCACGGAGGCGCATACCGGCTTGACCAGCACCCGATCAAAGCCTGCAGCATCGGCCTGGCGAAAGACCTCTTCCCGTCCGTAGCCGGTCACCATGACCCGATAGGGACGCGGGCCCATGCCGCGGGCGATGAGGCGGCGACCGGTCTCGATGCCATCCAGCCCCGGCATGTGCCAGTCCAGCAATACCACTTCGTAAGGCTGTCCCTCCTGCTCGGCGCCGGCGATCATCTGCAGTGCCTGCTGGCCCGACTCGGCGGTGTCCACCACAAAGCTCATGCTGCGTAGCAGGGCGGCCATGATGGTGCGGGCGCTGGCACTGTCGTCGGCCACCAGCATGCGGCGCCCGCGCAGATCCAGGCTCGGCAGATAGCGGGATCTGCGCCTGCCCCTACCGAGTCGGGCGGTAAACCAGAAGGTGCTGCCCTGGCCTGGTTCGCTCTGTACCCCCACCTCGCCGCCCATCAGCTCCGCCAGTTTGCGGGAGATGGCGAGGCCGAGGCCGGTACCGCCGTACTTGCGGGTGGTGGAGCTGTCCGCCTGCTGGAATGACTGGAACAGCCGCTGCTGCTGCTCCTGGCTCATGCCGATCCCGGTGTCCTGTACCGAGCAGTGCAGCAACACCTCCTGGGGTTGTTTCTCCAGGCAGCTGACCTTGACCAGGATCTCCCCCTGCTCGGTGAACTTGACCGCGTTGTTGGCGTAGTTGATCAGGATCTGGCCGAGGCGAAGGGGATCGCCATAGAGCAGGGTGTCGAGCTGGTGGTCGACCTCGAACAGCAACTCTATGCCCTTGGCCTCCGCCTTTTCGCCCACCAGGGTGGCCAGATTCTCCAGCACATGGTCGAGATCGAATTCGATCCGCTCCAGATCCAGCTTGCCGGCCTCGATCTTGGAGAAGTCGAGGATGTCGTTGATGATGCCGAGCAGATGCTGGGCCGAGCGCTGGATCTTGCTGACATAGTCGAACTGCTGCGGATCGAGCCGGGTCTGCAGGGCGAGATGGGACATGCCGAGGATGGCGTTCATGGGGGTGCGGATCTCGTGGCTCATGTTGGCGAGAAAATCGCTCTTGGCCCGGGTTGCGCCCTCCGCCAGCTCATAGGCCACTTCCAGCTCCTGGTTCTTGGCCTGCATCACCGCAAACAGCTCGTCCCGGGTCGGTTCTGCGAACTGCTGCTGCATCTGTTGCAGCAGCAGTTCATCGGGCCCGCGGGGCAGGCGGTAGACCAGGGCGATGGCGTTGTCCGCGTGCGCGACCAATCGGATGCCACATGATTGGCGGCCGTCCGGCTCGGGGGGGATGGGGGCGTCAGCCGAGAGCGAGAGCCACAACTCCTGTGTGCTAGGCTCCAGCCACAACTGCAGTTGCAGCGGCTCCGTGTTCGCCACCAGCTGGCGTACCAGCTCGGAGGTGGCGCCCGCCAGCGGTGCCACGAAGGTGGGAGTTCCGTCGAGGCAGGTGAGTACCTGGATCACCTTGCGCCGGGCGGTGAGTGCCGCCGCCGGGCCTGACAGCAGGGTTTCGCCGATCAGTTGCCGCATCTAGTCCTCCTTTCCTGCCAGCACGCGCAGCACGATGCAGCTGGCATCGTCGGTGCTGCGGCCACTGTGGGCGATCACCTGGCGTGCCAGCTGGGCGGGCTCGGCGGCCAGATCCAGTGTACCGTCGCGCAGGTTGAGGGATTCGCTGATACCGTCCGAATAGAGCATCACCACGTCCCCCGCGACGAGTGGCTGGCGCTGCAGCAAGGGGGTGGGGAAGCGCTCTCCCAGCACCCCGTCGCGGGAGATGCCGCGCCAAGGCTCGTGGCCGCGCAGGCAGATGCGGGTATTGCCGATGCCGGCATAGCTCAGCTCACCCCGTTCGCCGTTGACCAGGGCCACGCCGGCGGCGGCGCCCCGGGTACCGATGCAGTGTTGGTGCAGCAGTTGCAACAGGCGGGCCGGTTCCTGCTCGCGGGTTTGCTGCAGCGCCGCCTCCAGCACCTGTACCAGCTTGTTGGCCGAGGCGCCGTGGCCGCTCACGTCGATCAGGATCAGCGATACCCCCTCCGGCCCCGGCCGGATGAAGGCCAGATCACCGGAGACCCGTTCCGGATAGCAGGGGCGGTTCTCGCTGGCCCATGTCAGCTGCAGGCCGGCGTGCAGCTGGCCTGTGCAGGCGAGAGGAGGGATTGGTCTGGATACCAGGGGCGCCGCGCCCAGCCACTTGCGGGCCTGTACCAGAGTTCCCCCTTCCGGCGGGGTGCTGATGGTGAGTTCCGACATCATGCGGCGCACGCCGGGCAGGCCTAGCCCCAGGGTGCCCGAGGTGCTGTAGTGATCCTGCATGGCCTGATGCACATCCCCAATGCCGGGTCCCTGATCGCGGGCGATGATGTCGATGCAGGGACGCCCGCTGGGATGGTGGAGGGTGAGGGTGATCTCTCCCCGCTCGGCGTATTTCAGAATGTTGCTGCCAAGCTCGGAGACCACGGTGGAGAGCATGGCGCGGTCCACCTCGGACAGGTTGGCGATGAAGGGGAGGCGGCGTACCGCCATCACCGTCAGGTGCAGGTCGATGTCGTGGCGCAGCGGGTAGCTGGCTTCTTGAAGGCTCTGTTCCAACTGCATGATGCGCTACTCCTCATCCTTGAGCGTCCTGCGAACATGGGCGAAGGCATCGTCCATGTCGAGAAAGCAGCGCAGCGGCCCGGGCTCGGCATCGGCCAGCGCCAGGAAGGCGGCGATCCCTGCATTGAGCCCAACCAGCAGGCAGACGGCACCGAGCAGGCGGCACACCTCGGCCAGTTTGCGTACCTGCCTGAATTCGTGGTGATCGAGCAGCATGACCCCGGAGAAGTCGAGCAGTACCGCGTGCTGGCGGCCCAGCATCAGCCGCTGGGAGAGGGCCTGCATCAGTTGCTGCATGCCCTCGTCACCGAGGTCGGGGCGCATGCTGACCACGATGCAGTCGGCCACGTCGGCGATGCCCAGATCATTGTTGAGCAGCATGCATCTCTCCTGGAGGCCTAGAGGGTGGATCCGACCCGCTTGAGGGCGATCTCGAAGGCATCCCGCAGGGTCGCCGTGGTGCGGATGTCGCCGACAGAGACCCCCAGCTCCACCATGGTGCGGGCGATGGCCGGCGAGACGCCGGAGATGATGGCCTCGCACCCCATGAACTGGGTCGCCTTGGTGATCTTGATCAGCTGGTTGGCGACGCCGGTATCCACGGTGGCGACTCCGGCGATGTCCAGTACGAAGACCCGGGCCCGGGTCTCGGCAATCTTGGTGAGCGATTTGTTCATCACGTCGGCGGTACGCATGGAATCGATGATCCCCACCAGCGGCAGCAGCAGGATCCCGTCCCAGATGGGGGTGACCGGGGTCGACATCTCCTGCAGCGACTTGTGCAGCTCCTCGCGCACCCTGGCGGCCTCTTCCGCCTCCTCCATGGCGCGCTTGAGCTGGTGATGCTGTTCTACTTGGGCTGTGATGTCGGTGGCAAACTTGACGATCTTGCTGGGCTTGCCGGTGAGATCCAGCACCGGGTTGTAGGAGCCCTGGATCCAGATCTCTTCACCCTGTTTGCCGATTCGGCAGAACTCTCCCGCCAGGAATTCACCGCGGCGCAGGGTTTCCCAGAAGGTGCGATAGTCGGCCGACTGGGCGTAGTCGGGATCGACCAGCAGCCGGTGGTGCTGGCCCTTCAGCTCTTCCAGCTGATAGCCCACTGTCTCCAGGAAGCGGGCATTGGCATCGAGGATGATGCCATCCAGTGAAAACTCCACCTTGCCCATGACCCGGCTCAGGGCGTTGAGCTGCCCCTCGAAGTTGGCGTTCAGCTGCTTCTGTTCGGTCAGGTCCATGGTGTATTCGATGACCTGAACCAGCGCGCCCTGTTCGTCCAGCAGGGGGCTGCAACTGCCTCGCAGCCATATGTCCCGCCCCTGCCGATCCCGGCGGCGAAACTCTCCCTCCTGTGCCTGCCCCGTTCGCAGCGCCTGCCAACGGGCGGCCTCGTCGGCGGATTCTGCTGCCTCCGCGGGGAACAGCATGCTGTAGTGCTGACCCTTGAGCTCGGCCAGCTGGTATCCCATGATGGCGAGAAAGCGGGGGTTGGCATCCAGAATCAATCCGTCTGGCGCGATCTCGAGCCGGGCCATCAGCTGGTCGACGGCCTCCAGTCTGGCCTGGGATGAAGCGGGAGTGACAGTATTCGAATGGGCAGCTGCGGTGTGCACGTCCATGGCATCTCCGGTAAATGGTGCAATTGATTTGAATGCCATTAGAAGGCGTACAGCAGTTATAGCCCACCGGGGCGAGAGCGGGGGACAAGAAGTGCCGAAAGAGCCTGCTGGCGGATGGGTCTTGGGCCTGGGGAGTTCGTCATGAACACCTTATATCGGGACTAATGTCCTTATCGCCCCGCTTTGCCCTGGTTGCCGCCAGCCTGACCCTGCCCGCCGTGGCAGTTGAAATCCCGACCAGCCCCGCCGGTGTCATTGCGGTGAGTCTGG
Source organism: Aeromonas sp. s4 (assembly GCF_040907855.1). Classification (NCBI taxonomy): domain Bacteria; kingdom Pseudomonadati; phylum Pseudomonadota; class Gammaproteobacteria; order Aeromonadales; family Aeromonadaceae; genus Aeromonas; species Aeromonas sp. s4. The sequence goes on from NZ_JBFOCP010000041.1 coordinate 95,342, forward strand.
CCCAGCAGGCCCCCCTTCACTGGGTGTCGGTGATGCAGATTGCCAGGAGCCTGGATGGGCTGCCGCCGATGGCGGTGGGTTTCGACATCGATGACACCCTGTTCTTCTCCAGCCCGGGGTGCTATCGCGGCAAGAAGGCGTTCTCCCCCAATGGTGAGAGCTGCCTGAAGAATCCGGCCTTCTGGGAGAAGATGAGCAACGGCTGGGACGCGTTCAGCGTGCCGAAAGAGGTGGGCAAGGCGCTCATCGCCATGCACTTCCCGCGCGGCGATCACATCTACTTCGTCACCGGCCGTTCGGCCAACTCCACCTACTTGCCGCTGCCGCATGGGAGGAGGAGGTGAGCGTCAACTCCCTGTACTGAGGTTCCCATGAATGGAAAAAGGGCCGGATCCTGTCAGGTTCCGGCCCTTCTTTTGGGCGTCTAGCGGGCGGCGAAGGTGTCGCAAGTGGCGGGCTTGCCGCTGTCAAAACCGCGTTTGAACCAGGCGAGGCGCTGGGCCGAGGTACCGTGGGTGAAGCTGTCGGGAACGACCCGGCCCTGACCTTGCTGCTGCAACCTGTCGTCGCCGATGGCCTGGGCGGCATTGAGCGCCTCTTCCAGATCGCCACGCTCCAGCACCTGCTCTTTTTCCATGTAGTGGCCCCAGACCCCGGCGAAGCAGTCCGCCTGCAGTTCGAGCTTGACCGACAACCGGTTCTGGGCAACCTGGCTCAGCCCCTGTTGCTGCTGGCGCACCTTGGTGGAGATACCGAGCAGGTTCTGCACGTGGTGGCCCACCTCGTGGGCGATCACATAGCCCTGGGCGAAGTCGCCGTCGGCCCCCAGCTTGTCGCGCATGTCCTGATAGAAGGAGAGATCGATGTAGACGGTGCTGTCGGCCGGACAGTAGAAGGGCCCCATCACCGACTGCCCCTGGCCGCAGCCGGTGCGGGTCGCACCGCGATAGAGCACCAGTCTGGGGGCCTGATAGTGGTTGCCGCTTTGCTGGAACATCTCACCCCAGGCGTCCTCCGTGGAGGCGAGCATCACCGAGGTGAAGCGGGCGAGGGGATCGTTTGCAGCCTGGGACGAGTTCTGACGCTGGGGCTGGCTCTGCGGGGCCGGATCCTGCAGCAGGGGGCCGAGGTCCACGCCGTAGTACCCCGCCACCATGACCACCACCAGCAGGATAAGGCGCCCCTTGCCACCGATGGGCAGGCCGCCACCCCCGTTGCCGCCGCCTTGCTGGCGTCGGTCTTCCACATTGTTGCTCTCACGGCGATCTTGCCAGCGCATATCCCCATACTCCCGTCATTGGTGGTGGCAGTAATGATAATGGCTGGCGCCGGGGCTTGCCTAATCGGCCCGGGTCATTCGGCCCAGGGCATCTCGGGCAGGCTGTCGAGAAACTCGCCGTAACGGACGAGGTTGAAGGGGCCCTGTTCGGCTTCCATGGCCATGAGTTCGGCGCCCAGGGCGCAGGCGATGTATTGCAGCGCCTCTTCCCGCGGGGTGCCCTTCATCACCAGGCGCATCAGGGTGGCTTTCACCTGGAGGGGATGGCCGTCGGCGAGCTGGTTCTCCACCATCTCCAGCAGTGTCTCTTCATCAAAAAATTCGGGGGTATCGGTCATGGCCGTTCTCCTGCCTGTTCCATGGGGTGGGCAGTATAGCGGGGACGCGGCTCCCGGGGGCGAAAATATCGTCCGGGTCTTGCCAAGGAAGCGGGGCGGGAGCAGTCTTGGACACTCTCTCTGCCGAACGAGCCCATGTCATGATCCTCTCCGAGCGCCTGGAACTGCGCGAACTGACCATTGTCGATGCCCCCTTCATTCTCGAACTGCTCAACGATGGTGATTTTCACCGCTACATCGGCGATCGCGGGGTGCGTACCCTGGCGGATGCCGAAAACTACATCCAGCAGGGGCCTGCGGTCAGTTATGCCCGCCACGGTCACGGACTCTATCTGGTGGTGCGGCGGGAAGACGGGGCCAGGCTCGGCATCTGCGGTCTGATCAAGCGCGATACCCTGCCCTGTGAAGACATCGGCTATGCCTTCCTGCCCGCCTGGCGTGGCCAGGGCTATGCCATCGAAGCCGCGCGGGCGGCCATGGCAGATGGCCGTGAACGGCTCGGCATCGAGCGGGTGGTCGCCATCGTCACCCCGGGCAATGAGCGCTCGGTCCGGCTACTCGCCAAGCTGGGGCTGAGTCAGGGCAAACGGGTCAGGCTGGGAGCCGGCGAGGAGGAGTGCCTGCTGCTGGAGGCGCCTGACAAGGAGACTTGCGGGGTCTAGCCACCGCTCTGGGAGCGGGGCCATGCAGACTATGACGTCAGGCAAGGAGGCCGCCGTGAGTTGCGGCCTGTCTGCATCGGGCGCTGCCGGTGGGCAGGCAAGGTCAGTTGAGCTCTTCGATGGAGAACTCGCCGGCGATGCCATCACAGGAGATGGCGAAGCCGCCGCTGAAGCGGGTGCTGAACTGGATCAGGAACGCATCGTCGTCGTGCTCTTGCACGGGCAGGTTGATGGGTTTGCTGCGACGCAGGGGTTTGCGGATCTGTACGTGTTTCATCATGGTATTTCTCTATATAAATTAAGTGTTTGCTCCTTGTATTGGCAAATGTCAGGTCAATGGGCGCGGTCAGCACGATGGCGGACGAGCGCGCAGGAATACCCAGCCCGGTTCAGGGGCGTCTGCACTTTCAAGGAAGGCGCCAAGGACCACGCGGATGCATGATGCTACTTGGGAGTGGGCAGATCGGGTCTGCACCGTGAGAGCCGGGCAACGCAGGCAGACAGCCTGAACGGTTCTCAAGGCGAGTAAATCAGAAGAAGGTTATGCGGGTACTGGCAGGATTCATCGTGAGGTGAAGCATTGCGAACATAATCAGGGCTGATTAACTAGCCGGCGCGCATTCTCTCCTCGAAATGTGTAAAAAGCAAACACTAATTGTGCGTTCACCCAGTCATTCCCTGTTTTTCACTGCCACGGGGACGGCAAAAGGGCTCCCGAGGGAGCCCTTTTCATTGCCGGTCAGGGACGGGCTCAGGCGTCGCCACAGGCCTTCTTGGCGGCGGTGATCATGGGGGTAATGGTCATACCCTGTACCACGATGGAGAACATCACCACCGAGTAGGTCATCACCAGGATCACCTGGCGCAGATCGACGTTGTGCTCCGGGATCATCATGACACCGGATGGCAGTGCCAGGGCCATGGCCATGGCCAGGCCGCCACGCAGGCCGCCCCAGGTGAGGATGCGCACCGAGAAGGTGTTGTAGCTGCGGAACTTGCGGAACGCCACATAGGGCAGGGAGACGCTGATGAAGCGGGCGGCCAGGCAGAGCGGTACCGCGATGACCAGCAGGATCCAGTCGCGCCAGGCCAGATCCAGCAGCACCAGTGCCAGACCGATCAGCAGGAACAGCAGGGCGTTGAGGAACTGATCCATCAACTCCCAGAAGTGATCCAGGTGGTGCTGGCTCTGCTCGGAGAAGCCGGAATGACGGGTCCAGTTGCCGATCATGATGCCGGTCACCACCATGGCCAGGGCGCCGGAGACGCCGATCATGTTGGCGAAGGCGAAGCCCGCGGTCGGGATGCAGAGGGTCAGCAGCAGCTCCAGGGAGCCGTCGTCGGTGGCGCTGATCATCACGTGGGCGATGAGGCCCAGCACGGCCCCGAACAGGATGCCGCCGAGGGCCTCATGCAGGAAAAGACCTGCCACGCTGCCGAAGGTGGGCTCCACACCGCCAAAGGCCACGGCAAACACGGTAGCGAAGATGACGAGGCCAACACCGTCGTTGAACAGGGATTCCCCCTCGATCTGGATGGCGATCTGGGGTGGTGCCTTCATCTTCTTGACGATGGCCAGTACGGCAATCGGGTCAGTGGGGGAGATCAGGGCGCCGAACAGCATGCAGTAGACCAGCGGCAGGTCCCAGCCCAGCAGCTTGGCGATGAACCAGAAGCCGTAGCCGATGAGGAAGGTGGAGAGCAGGGTGGCGGCTATGGCCAGAATGGTGATTTCCCACTTCTGGCTACGCAACGCCTTGAGGTTGATGCCAAGCCCGCCGGCGAACAGCAGGAAGCCCAGGATCCCCTTCAACAGGAAGTTCTGGAAGTCGATGCTCTCCATGGTCTTGATGGCGAGAGGCTCCAGATTGAACCAACCCAGTTTGCCAAACAGCACCAGCAGCGCGGAGATCAGCATGGAGCCCGCAGTGATGGCGATGGTGGTCTGGATCTTCACAACATACTGGTTGGCAAAGGCGATGAAGATCGCCAACGCTGCCAGGAAGCAGAGTGTGTAGTAGACGCTCATAGTTATTTTTCTCTTTGGTAAACAGCAAGCACGTATCCCTCTTGAGGACGGGCATAGGGTACTCCCGGGTTAGATCATGCTCATTACCTATTTATGGTTATATTTAATCGTCATCACGGACAGATAGACGGCTAGATTTCCATTTAATTTGATTGCTGCTAGGATGGGCATCACGCAGTTGCATGGATGTAAGGGGTACGAGCGGTGTCGAGCAGAGAGTCGAACAAGAAAGCGGATGTCACAGCCAGGCTGGAAGCCTGTCTCAAGGAGCGGATCCTGATCATCGACGGGGCCATGGGCACCATGATCCAGGGTTACAAACTCGGTGAGGCGGACTATCGGGGGGAGCGGTTTGCCGACTGGCATACCGACATCAAGGGCAACAACGACCTGCTGGTGTTGAGCCGTCCCGCCGTCATTCGCGAGATCCACGACCAGTATTGTGCCGCCGGGGCCGACATCCTCGAGACCAACACCTTCAACGCCACCCGCATCGCCATGGCGGACTACGAGATGGAAGCGCTCTCGGCCGAGATAAACCGGGAGGCGGCCCGCCTGGCCCGCGCCGTGGCGGACGAGTGGACCGCCAAGGACCCGGCGAAACCGCGCTTTGTGGCAGGGGTTCTGGGCCCCACCAACCGTACCGCCTCCATCTCGCCGGACGTGAACGATCCGGGCAAGCGCAACGTCACCTATGACGAGCTGGTGGCCGCCTACACCGAATCGACCCACGCCCTCATCGAGGGCGGTGCCGACATCATCCTGATCGAGACCATCTTCGACACCCTCAACGCCAAGGCGGCCGCCTTCGCGGTGGACCTGGTGTTCGAGGAGCTGGGTTACAGCCTGCCGGTGATGATCTCCGGCACCATCACGGACGCCTCCGGTCGTACTCTCTCGGGCCAGACCACCGAGGCCTTCTACCACTCCCTTCGCCACGTCAAACCGGTCTCCTTCGGCCTCAACTGTGCGCTGGGGCCGGACGAGCTGCGCCAATACGTGGAGGAGCTGTCCCGCATCAGCGAGACCCATGTCAGCGCCCACCCCAACGCCGGTCTGCCCAATGCGTTTGGCGAGTACGATCTGGACGCGGTCGAGATGGCGGAGCATATCCGCGAGTGGGCTTCGAGCGGCTTTCTCAACCTGGTGGGCGGCTGCTGCGGCACCACCCCGACCCACATCCGCGCCATGGCGGACGCCGTGGCGGGCATCACACCCCGCGCCCTGCCGGATCTGCCGGTGGCCTGTCGGTTGTCGGGCCTGGAGCCTCTCATCATCACGGCGGACTCCATGTTCGTGAACGTGGGTGAGCGGACCAACGTCACCGGCTCGGCCAAGTTCAAGCGCTTGATAAAAGAAGGGCTCTACGACGAGGCCCTGGATGTGGCCAAGCAGCAGGTGGAAAACGGCGCCCAGATCATCGACATCAACATGGATGAGGGGATGCTGGACGCCGAGGCGGCCATGGTGCGCTTCCTGAACCTCATCGCCGGGGAACCGGACATCGCCCGGGTGCCGGTGATGATCGACTCCTCCAAGTGGGAGGTGCTGGAGGCGGGCCTCAAGTGCGTGCAGGGCAAGCCGGTGGTCAACTCCATCTCCATGAAGGAGGGGGAGGACAAATTCATCGAGCAGGCGAAACTGCTGCGCCGCTACGGCGCCGCCGTCATCGTCATGGCGTTCGACGAGGTGGGCCAGGCCGATACTCGGGCCCGCAAGTTCGAGATCTGCCAGCGCGCCTACCGCATTCTGGTGGACCGCGTCGGCTTCCCGCCGGAAGACATCATCTTCGACCCCAACATCTTCGCGGTGGCGACCGGCATCGACGAGCACAACAACTACGCGGTGGACTTCATCGAAGCGGTGAAGGACATCAAGGAGCACCTGCCCCACGCCATGATCTCCGGCGGCGTCTCCAACGTCTCCTTCTCCTTCCGTGGTAACGAGCCGGTGCGCGAAGCCATCCACGCCGTCTTCCTCTACCACGCCATCAGGAACGGCATGGACATGGGGATCGTCAACGCGGGCCAGCTTGCCATCTACGAAGACATCCCGGCCGAGCTCAAAGAGAAGGTCGAGGCGGTGGTGCTGAACCTCAACGACAACGCCACCGAGGCGCTGCTGGCCATCGCCGAGAAGTATCGCGGCGCGGGTGCCCAGGCGGAGGATCCGCGGGATCAGGAGTGGCGCAGCTGGCCGGTGGGCAAGCGGCTCGAACACGCCCTGGTCAAGGGGATCACTGATTTCATCGAGGAGGATACCGAGGAGGCACGCGCCCAGGCCGAGAAGCCGCTGCACGTCATCGAGGGGCCGCTGATGGATGGCATGAATGTGGTGGGCGATTTGTTCGGCGCCGGCAAGATGTTCCTGCCCCAGGTGGTGAAGTCGGCCCGGGTGATGAAGCGGGCGGTGGCCTACCTGCAACCCTACATCGAGGCGGAGAAGTCCGGCGGCTCCAGCAACGGCAAAATCGTGCTGGCCACCGTCAAGGGCGACGTGCACGACATCGGCAAGAACATCGTCGGGGTGGTGCTCCAGTGCAACAACTTCGAGATCGTGGATCTCGGGGTCATGGTCTCCTGCGAGACCATCCTCAAGACGGCCCGGGAAGTGAACGCCGACATCATCGGCCTGTCGGGCCTCATCACTCCGTCCCTGGACGAGATGGTGCACGTGGCCAAAGAGATGGAGCGTCAGGGGTTCAAGCTGCCGCTGCTCATCGGCGGAGCCACCACTTCCAAGGCCCACACCGCGGTGAAGATAGAGCAGAACTACTCCGAGCCCGTGGTCTATGTCTCCAACGCCTCCCGCGCCGTGGGGGTGGCCCAGAGCCTGCTGAGCCCGGAGCTCAAGCCCGCCTTCGTGGCCCGCATCGACAAGGAGTACGAGATTGCCCGGGATCAGCATGCCCGCAAGCAGCCGCGCTCCAAGCCGGTCAGCCTGGCCCATGCCCGGGCCAACCGCCATCAGCTGGACTGGGTGGGCTATGAGCCCCCGGCGCCCCGGGAGCCCGGCGTGCAGACCTTCGAAAACGTACCCATCTCTGTGCTGCGCCCCTACATCGACTGGACGCCGTTCTTCCTGAGCTGGGAGCTGGCGGGCAAATTCCCCCGCATTCTGGAGGATGAAGTCGTGGGGGAGGAAGCGACGCGCCTCTACGCCGACGCCAACGCCATGCTGGACCAGCTGGAGAAGGATCAGAGCGTGCGCTGTGCTGGCATCGTCGGCCTGTTCCCCGCCAACGCCGTGGGGGACAGCATCGAGGTTTACACCGACGAGTCCCGCACTGAAGTGAAAAAAGTGCTGCACCACCTGCGCCAGCAGAGCGAGAAGCAGGGCTTCCCCAACTACTGTCTGGCGGACTATGTGGCGCCGAAAGAGAGCGGCAAGCCCGACTGGATCGGCGCCTTCGCGGTGACCGGCGGCATCGGCGAGGAGGCCATCGCCAAGGCCTACAAGGCGCAGCATGACGACTACAACGCCATCCTCATTCAGGCGGTGTGCGATCGCCTCGCCGAGGCCTTTGCCGAATACCTCCACGAGCAGGTGCGCAAAGTGCACTGGGGCTATGCCCCGGACGAGGCGCTCAGCAACGAGGAACTGATTCGCGAAAATTACCAGGGGATACGTCCGGCGCCGGGCTACCCGGCCTGCCCGGAGCACACCGAGAAGGGGAGCATCTGGGAGTTGCTGGACGTGGAGCAGGCCATCGGCATGCAGCTCACCGAGTCCTACGCCATGTGGCCGGGGGCAGCGGTGTCGGGCTGGTACTTCTCCCACCCCGAGAGCAAGTATTTCGCCGTGGCCCAGATCCAGCAGGATCAGGTGGAAGACTACGCCATGCGCAAGGGGATGACCCTGGCAGAGGCCGAACGCTGGCTGGGGCCCAACCTGCATTGATCCCCGCCTGCCCCGCCTCACGCGGTGCGGGGCAGGCGCCGGGTACGCACGCCATATCGAGGTTGCCATGAAGATTGGATTTGTCGGTCTGGGGGCCGTGGTGCAGACAGCCTATCTGCCTGCACTTGCCGCCCTGGCGGAAAATCCCGAGATATGGGGTTTTGATCCCGCCATCACCCTGCCCGGTGTCATGTCTGCGCCGACCCTGGAAGCCCTGCTGGCCGAACCCCTGGATCGGCTGGTGATCGCCACGCCTTCCCTGCTGCATCTGCCCGTGCTGGAACAGGCACTGGCCAGCGCCATTCCCCTCATCCTGGTGGAGAAACCCGTGGTGGCCACCCTGGCCCAGCACGATCGCCTGCACGCCCTGCTGGCGGACCCCGAGGTCGCGGCCAGGGTGCTGGCGCTGGATCACTGGATGGCCCGCAATGCCGTCCAGCAGTTGCTGCTGAGCGGCAAACTGGATGAAGGCTGGCAGCCTCGGGAACCAGGCTGCGCCGGGGTCGGGCTGGCCACCCTCGCCGATATCAGCGCGGTGGAGGGCTTTTTGCTGGAACCCTGCGGCCTGGACGAGGCGGGGCATCCCTATGCCCTCAACTTCGCCACCGGGGAGCCGGATCGGCGGGTCCTGCGCCATCCAGACGGAGTGATCCTCGACATCGGCACCCATCTGCTGGCGATGATCCGGGAACTGCTGGTGGCCCTGGGTGGGGACGACCGCCTGCACCTGATCGCGGAGGGCGTCTGCGACCGGCTGGGGCAGCCCATCCGGCGCGGGGATCTGGAGAGCGCCGAGGGGCGGGCCTGCCTGCGCGGCGAGGCGGCAGGGGTGCCTCTGACCCTCTGGCTCGACAAGTATGCAGGTCCCGGGGTGGAGAAGAAGGGGCTTTACCTGCACTTCAAAGACGGGCGGCGCATCGAGCTGCTTCGCCGCGGCAACCTGGAGTGGTTGCACCATCACGACGTCGACGGGATGCGGGGCTGGCAACATGAGGGGCCTCTCTATCGCCACTGCATCGCCCAGACCCTGCTGGCCCCCGTGCCTTTGGGAGGCTGGGCCGGCACCACGGCGCGCCGTTTGCAGGAGGTCGCCCTGCTGCTTGAGTTGCAGCAAGGGCTGCGCGGCCCCCATTGACGTCGCTGGCGCCATCGGACATGAGGGCTGGTGGCTGGCGCCGTCTTGCAGAGCGGTCCCTGGCTTTGGTCCGTTCTTGAGTGCGGCACTCTCGGTTTTTGCCCGTTCTTGCAGAACCGCGCATGGTGAGGGGAAAGGATTGGCGTTGCCAGTCGTTCATGGCACCTTATACTCTCCAGTCCGATTATCAGGTCTGCCATTTCCATGAATATTGCCATTTTATCCCGTGAGCCCAACAACTACTCCACCCGCCGTCTGGTCGAGGTGGCCCGGGCCCGTGGGCATCAGGTCGAGGTGCTCGACACCCTGCGCTGCTACATGAACATCGCCTCCCACAGCCCCTCCATCCATTACGAAGGACGGGAGCTGGAGAGCTATGACGCCGTGATCCCGCGCATCGGTGCCAGCATCACCTTCTATGGCACCGCCGTGCTGCGCCAGTTCGAGATGATGAGCACCATGGCTCTCAACAGCTCGGTGGCCATCTCCCGCTCCCGGGACAAGCTGCGCGCCATGCAGCTGCTCTCCCGTCACGGCATCGGCCTGCCGGTGACCGGCTATGCCCACAGCACCCACGACGTACCGGATCTCATCACCATGGTGGGGGGCGCCCCCCTGGTGGTGAAGCTGCTGGAGGGCACCCAGGGGATTGGCGTGGTGCTGTGCGAGACCCAGAAGGCCGCCGAGAGCGTCATCGAGGCCTTTATCCAGACCAACAACAACATCCTGGTGCAGGAGTACATCCGCGAGGCCAACGGCGCCGATATCCGCTGCCTGGTGGTCAATGGCAAGGTGGTGGCCGCCATGCGCCGCCAGGCCCAGCCGGGGGAGTTTCGCTCCAACCTGCACCGGGGCGGCACCGCCGAAGCCATCAAGATCACGCCGGAAGAGCGTGCCACTGCCGTGCAGGCCGCCAAGATCATGGGGCTGGACGTGGCCGGGGTGGATATTCTGCGTAGCGCCCGCGGCCCGCTGGTGCTGGAGGTGAACTCCTCCCCCGGCCTGCAGGGGGTGGAAGCTGCCTCCGGCAAGGACGTGGCGGGCAAGATCATCGAGTTCCTCGAGCTCAAGGCGAGCCGCAAGCACAAGCCGGCGGAATGAGTCCCAAACGAGTGTCAGACAGGTAAACACAGGGCGCCCTCGGGCGCCTTGTTGCTATCTGGGGGGTGGGCTGGAAGGCAGTGGGCTTGCCGGGAAGTGTCTCCCTTCTCCCACTGTGTTGAACAGCCGGGAAGAAGGGCCGGGAATGAGGGGCTTATGCCGCCCCGGGGGCGCCGGGGATCATCACCAGCCGGGCGCTGAAGACCCCCTCCACCAGATGGGTCTCAATCTGCCAGCCCAGCTTCTCGCAGATGCGCTGGATGATGGTGAGGCCGCAGCCGTAGCCGAGGATCTGATCCGGTGCGGCGGCGGTGGGGTTGCTGATGGTGAGCTCCTGCTCGTGCAGGGTGATCTCGATGTGCCCCTCGGCGTAGCTCAGGGCGTTTTTCAAGAGGTTGCCGAGGGCGATGGCGAGCAGGGAGAGGGGGGCCTGCACCTCGCTCTTCTCGTCCAGTTGCAGGCGAATGTCCAGCGTCTCCCGTTGCAGCAGGGGGGCGAGGCGGGTCAGCTCCCGGCGAATGAGCGGCGCCACCTGCTGGGGCGGGCGCTCCACGGCCTCCTTGCGTCCCAGCAGCAGGAAGGTTTCGGTGAGCAGGGCCATCTCGTCGGCGGCGGCGCGGATGCGGCTGACTGCGCGGGCTGCCGGGGCGGGCAGGTCATTCACCTTGCCGAGCAGGGCCGCGGATCCCTGGATCACCATGTTGGGGGTGCGCAGCTCGTGGCTGGCAAAGCGGCTGAACTCCTGTTCACGGGCAAACACGGCGGCTACCTCGTGCTTGCCCGCCAGCAGCGCCTGCTCTATCTCTCGCAGCTCCTGCCAGGGGGCATCGGGCACGAAGTCCCCCTGATCCGGGGTGAGGTGGGCGACCCGCTGGCGCAGCCGCTCCAGCGGCCTGGTGATGTGACGCACCAGCCAGATGCCGAAGGCGAGGCTCCCCAGCAGCAGGGCCAGGCCTATGAGGCGGGTCACCAGATGCAGCTTGGCTTCGTAAGGGTCCAGGTAGTCGTCCGCATCGTCGTTGAACACCAGATAGAGCAGCCCCTGACCCGAGGGGTGGGCGCGTACCAGGAAGTGCTTGTCCTCCCGGCCCCGCTGATGCTCGAAGAAGCCGGGGCTCTGGTAGGCCTTGAGCCAGGCGGGCAGGCGGCCCGCCTCTGTCCAGTAGCTGGAGAACTGGCGCGGGCTGGGGGCGGGGGCCGCCATTCCGAGGCGCAACCAGTCGTCGTCATAGCGGGTTGCCTCCGCCTCCAGCCAGTGGCGCAGGCTCAGCTCCTCCATCTTGTTCTCGGCCACCACCATCAGCAGGCTCAGGATCACCAGCAGCAGCAGACCGGCCCCTCCCAGCGCCAGCACCAGGCGCCGGCGCAGGCTCGGCAGACCGGAGGCAAGGGGCGGCGTCGGGTTCGTCATGGGGTCACCAGCCGGTAGCCCTGGCCGTGCAGGGTCTCCAGCATGGGGGTGGGGAAGGGCTTGTCGAGGGCGCTGCGCAGGGCATAGATGTGGCTGCGCAGGGCGTCGGAGTCGGGCTCCTCGTCGCCCCAGACGGTGTCGAGCACCTCCTGGCGCGTCACCAGCTGGGGCGCGCGCTTCACCAGCAGGGTGAGGATTTGGAACGGGATCTTGCCGAGCTTGAGCTCCACCCCGGCGCGGGTGGCGCGGCCGCTGGCGGGATCCACCGTCAGATCGCCAAAGCCGAGGACGCCCATGTCCCCTCTGGGGCCACGCAGGCTGAGGGCCTCCAGGCGCACCTCCAGCTCCTCCATGGCGAACGGCTTGACCAGATAGTCGTCGCCCCCCGCCCGAAAGCCTGCCAGCTTGTCCTCCAGGCTGTCACGGGCGGTGAGAAAGAGCACCGGGGTCGCGATGCCGTCCGCACGCAGCCGCTCCACGGTACGCAGGCCGTCGAGGCGCGGCATCATGACGTCCATGATGATGACGTCGAAGCGCTCCTGGGCCAGCAGTTGCAGCGCGGCCTGGCCATGATAGGCGCAATCCACCCTGTGCCCGGCCAGCGCCAGATAGTCCATGATGGTCTCCGCCACCTGGGGACTGTCTTCCACCACCAGTATTTTCATGCTCTGATCTCCTGGTCTGTGCCGATATTTCACGGCCATTTCACACCGGATGGGTCATCCTGTGTGCCAGTGTAACCCCGAGGATCCCCGATGAAGAAGTCTCTCTGCGCCTTCTGGTTATTGATTCTATTGCCTTTTGGTCTGGTGCAGGCGGCCGAGTTCAAGCTCACGGGCCGCACCACCTGGCAGCTTGGCCAGTTGATGGTCAATGGCATTCCCTTCGTGATCGATGAGCGTACCCGCTTCAAGGATGGCCTGGATGAGGACGATCTCGGCGGGACCTGGGTCGATCTGGAAGGGGTCGTACAGGAGACGGCGGCAGGGGCGCGGCGGCTCGTTCGCGAGGTGGAGGCGCTGGAAGAGGAGGACGAGATGGAACTGGAAGGGCCGGTGGAAGGGGGACGGATCTGGGGCTATGTCACCTCGGATGGGAGCCTCTCCCCGTTCGAGGGACGCTGGCTGGAGCTGGAGTGCAAGTTTGACGGCATGCGCCTGAGCCAGTGCCGGGAGGATGACTGACCGGTCAGGGAGGACCGGGAAAAATTGCCCGTCCGGGGCCATAGTTAAACCTCACCCCGTGACCCCGGACCGCCAGCCATGACCCGAACCGCACTCTGCCTGCTGCTGTTGCCCTTCTGCACCCTTGCCGACGACGCCGAGCTCTGGCTGGTGGAGCTGGAGCACAACGACGGGGTGCGCCTGCAATTCCAGGGGGCTGAGCTGGAGCTCGGCAGTGCCGAACTGCACGGCGTGGCGCAGCCGGACGGGCTCGTGCCCGGCATGCACCTCGCGATCCAGAGCCGCTACGGCGTCGCCGAGACGATCCGGGTGCTCGACGGGGCGCCGGATCCGGCGCTCGGGGCCAGCTGGCGGCGGGCGGAGGATCGACTGCTCACCCATAATCAGCAGGCATTGCTGCTACAGGATCTCGGCGTGCTGGTGTTTGATGCTGACACTCGCTGGATCAACGGCAGCGCCGCCGATCTGCAACCGGGTCGCCGCCTGGTGCTGAGCCGGGATGAAGAGGGCCGCCTCACCGATATCCTCATTCCCGACCCCGAGGATCCCCTCGACGCCGAAGAGTGAGACCTCTCTCCCTTTCCCCTTGTTAATGGCTTGTACTTTAAATTTCCCCACTTATACTGGCGCACATCTTGTCGGAGTGCTGACCGTCGAACGACGCTAAGCTGAGACCGTTAATTCGGGATCCGTGGAACCTGATCAGGTTAAGACCTGCGAAGGGAAACAAGGGTAACTTGCGGGTTACCGCGCCGGGGAAGGCACACCTTCCCGCCAGCTGGAGGCAGACCGCCTCTGGCTGCCACAGGCGCACAGGGGGAGGTTGTCCCGCCGGGCCGTCAGGCCTGCGGATCTGCCACACAGGGCAGAGGGACGGCAGAGCAGGGAAGATCCATGCCCGACTCACTCCCCCGAGCACACCCCGCCGCAAGTTCATCTTCTCCTCGAACTCCAGACAAGCAAACACCCATAACTTCAACCAGTTAATGTGAGTTTTGCTATGTCTACCAATGTTTCTGATACCACCAAATCCAGCCGCCGCGAGCAGCGCTCCAGCGCCCAGACCTTTATCGACAACCTCAAGGGGATGGCTCACCCCAACTCCCGCCGCATCTTTATCGAAGGCTCCCGCGCCGATATCCGGGTGCCCCTGCGGGAGATCCAGCTGGCCGACACCTTCGTCGGCGGCACCAAGGAAGCTCCCCAGTTCGAGCCCAACGAGCCGGTGCCGGTTTACGATACCTCGGGCCCCTATGGGGAAGAGGCCGCCCCCATCGACGTGCGCCGCGGTCTGCCGCGCCTGCGGGAGAATTGGGTGCTGGAGCGTGCTGACACCGACGCGCTGGACGGGCTGAGCTCCACCTTCACTCAGGAGCGGCGGGCGGACGAGGGGCTGGATCACCTGCGTTTCGAACATTTGCCGAGCGCCCGCCGCGCCAAGCCGGGCCGCCGGGTCACCCAGCTGCACTATGCCCGACAAGGCATCGTCACCCCCGAGATGGAATTTATCGCCATCCGCGAGAACATGGGCCGCGAGCGGGTGCGCTCCGAGCTCCTGCGCACCCAGCATCCGGGTCAGGGCTTTGGCGCCAGACTGCCCCAGAACATCACCCCCGAGTTCGTGCGCGATGAGGTGGCCGCCGGTCGCGCCATCATCCCCAGCAACATCAACCACCCGGAAGCGGAGCCCATGATCATCGGCCGCAACTTCCTGGTGAAGATCAACGCCAACATCGGCAACTCGGCGGTCACTTCCAGCATCGAAGAGGAAGTGGAGAAGCTGGTCTGGTCCACCCGCTGGGGCGCCGACACCGTGATGGATCTCTCCACCGGCCGCTACATCCACGAGACCCGCGAGTGGATCCTGCGCAACAGCCCGGTGCCCATCGGCACCGTGCCCATCTATCAGGCGCTGGAGAAGACCAACGGCATCGCCGAAGACCTCACCTGGGAGCTGTTCCGCGACACCCTGCTGGAGCAGGCCGAGCAGGGGGTGGACTACTTCACCATCCACGCCGGCGTCTTGCTGCGCTTCGTGCCCATGACTGCCAAGCGCCTCACCGGCATCGTTTCGCGCGGTGGCAGCATCATGGCCAAGTGGTGCCTGTCGCACCACAAGGAGAACTTCCTCTACGAGCACTTCCGCGAAATCTGCGAGATCTGCGCCGCCTACGACGTGAGCTTGTCGCTGGGTGACGGTCTGCGTCCGGGCTCCGTCTATGACGCCAACGACGAGGCCCAGTTCGCCGAGCTGCGCACCCTGGGCGAGCTCACCAAAATTGCCTGGGAATACGACGTGCAGGTGATGATCGAGGGGCCTGGTCACGTGCCCATGCACATGATCGAGCGCAACATGACCGAGCAGCTCGAGCACTGCCACGAGGCTCCCTTCTATACCCTGGGCCCGCTCACCACCGACATTGCCCCGGGGTACGATCACTTCACCTCCGGCATCGGCGCCGCGCTCATCGGCTGGTACGGCTGCGCCATGCTCTGCTACGTGACCCCCAAGGAACACCTGGGCCTGCCCAACAAGGAGGACGTGAAGCAGGGGCTCATCACCTACAAGATCGCCGCCCACGCTGCTGACCTTGCCAAGGGCCACCCGGGCGCCCAGATCCGCGACAACGCCATGTCCAAGGCGCGTTTCGAGTTCCGCTGGGAGGATCAGTTCAACCTGGCCCTGGATCCCGACACCGCCCGCGCCTACCACGACGAGACCCTGCCTCAGGAGTCCGGCAAAGTGGCCCACTTCTGCTCCATGTGCGGGCCCAAGTTCTGCTCCATGAAGATCACCCAGGACGTGCGCGATTATGCGGCGAAACTGGAAGCCGTGGAGATCAAGCTGGTCGGCATGGACGGTCAGCAGGAGCGGGTGGTGGCCGAGGTGGAGAGCGGCATGGCCCGCATGGCTGAAACCTTCAAGGAGACCGGCGGCGAGATCTACCATCAGGCGGCGACTCTGAAGCAGGCCGCAGGGGAGGAGGCGTGAGCAGCGAGCGCGGGGCTGTCAGCCCCGCCGACCTGTCCGCCGTGACGCAGGCCCGCCCCGTGGTCTGGACCATCGCCGGGTCCGACTCCGGCGGCGGGGCCGGCATTCAGGCCGACTT
The DNA here is from genome assembly GCF_040907855.1 of Aeromonas sp. s4. Taxonomy (NCBI): domain Bacteria; kingdom Pseudomonadati; phylum Pseudomonadota; class Gammaproteobacteria; order Aeromonadales; family Aeromonadaceae; genus Aeromonas; species Aeromonas sp. s4. The sequence goes on from NZ_JBFOCP010000041.1 coordinate 111,491, forward strand.
GCACACGATGCATGACCTCGGCGTGCACGGCTGCTCCGTCATCTCCGCCATCACGGCCCAGAACTCGGTGGCGGTGAAGATGGTCGACCCCGTGCTGATGCAGACCTTCGCCGCCCAGATCGATGCCCTGGGGCTGGATCTGCCACCCGCCGCCATCAAGATCGGCCTGCTGCCGACCCGGCTGCATGTGGAGGTGCTGGCACGCAGGTTGTCGACCGTCGAGGCTCCCTTCGTGGTCTACGACCCGGTGGCCATCGCCAGCACCGGCACCCCCATGGCGGAGCCCGGCATGCTGGTGGCGGTGCGCGAGCACCTGCTGCCGCGCCTCTCCTTGATCACCCCCAATGGTCCCGAGCTGGAAGCCCTGACCGGCCTGCCCGCCACCAGTCCCGAGCTGGTGCGCCTCGCCGCCCGGCGGCTGCGCGAACTCGGCGCCCGCGCCGTGCTGGTCAAGGGGGGCCACCTTGAATGGGGCGGGGATCTCTGCCTCGACTACTACCAGGATGAGACCCGCGAATTCTGGCTCGCCGCGCCGCGCCTCGATACCCGCCACGGCCACGGCACCGGCTGCGCTTACGCCAGCGCCATCGCCGCCGTGGTGGCGCAGGACTATCCGGTGGAGGACGCCATCACCCTGGCGCGTGCCTACCTGCAACAGGGGCTGGCGGCGGCGCAGGGGGTGGGGGCAGGCCCGGGGCCCATCGCCCATCTCGGCTGGCCCGCCGACCTTGCCCACTTCCCCCGTGCCGTGCTGGCGGGCTCACCGCTCGATCGCCGCTTTGGATTGCATGAAGCGAGCAGCGCCCGTCTGCCGCAGGGCCCCTTCGCGCCGACCGAACACCACCTCGGCCTCTATCCGGTGGTGGACTCGGTCAAGTGGCTCAAACGTCTGCTGGGGGCCGGGGTCAAGACGATCCAGCTGCGGATCAAGAATCTGCCCGCCACAGAGGTGGCGCCGGCCATTCGTGATGCGGTAGAGCTCGGTCGCCGCCATGGGGCGCGGCTCTTTATCAACGACTACTGGCAGCAGGCCATCGAGGCGGGGGCCTGGGGCGTGCATCTGGGGCAGGAGGATATGGAGACCGCCGATCTCGCCGCCATTCAGGCGGCGGGGCTGCGCCTTGGCATCTCCACCCACGGCTACTTCGAGCTGATGCGGGCCCGCGAGCTTGCCCCCTCCTATATCGCGCTGGGCCATATCTTCCCGACCAACACCAAGGCGATGCCTTCGCGCCCCCAGGGGCTGGCGCGGCTGCACCACTACCGCGCCCTGATGGCGCAGTGGCCCACGGTGGCCATCGGTGGCATCAGCGAGGAGCGGGTGGCGGCGGTCAAGGCAAGCGGGGTCGGCAGCATTGCGCTGGTCTCGGCCATCACGGCGAGCGATGACTGGCAGGGGGCGACCGAGCGGCTGCTCGCCGCCGTGGGGGCGGGGGATGAACCGCGCTCGGCCTGCGTGATACGGGAGGCAGAACATGCGCTCTGATGCCGCGTCTCTTAGTGACAAAGAGTACCTGCGATACGGCCGCCAGCTGATGCTGGCGGAAGTGGGGGAAGCCGGTCAGGCGCGGCTCAAGGATAAGTCCGTGCTGATCGTGGGCCTCGGCGGGCTCGGCTCGCCGCTCGCCCTCTATCTGGCGGGGGCCGGGGTGGGCACCTTGTGGCTCGCCGATGGCGATACGGTGGACTCCAGCAACCTGCCGCGCCAGATCCTGTTCGATAGCGAGGCGGTCAACCACTCCAAGGCGGAGCTGGCCCGCGAGCGCTTGGCCGCCCACAACCCGCTGGTGGAGCTGATCGCCATCAACCAGCGCCTCGATGCCGCCAGCCTGCCGGAGTTTTTGACCGAGGTGGATCTGGTGATCGACTGCTGCGACAACCTCGCCACCCGCCAGGCCATCAACGCCGCCTGCGTGGCCCAGGGCAAGCCCTGGGTCTGTGCCGCCGCAGTGGGCTGGCAGGGGCAGCTGATGGTGCGCACCAGCAGCGATCACGCCTGCTACGCCTGCCTCTATCCGCTGGATACCGAGATCAGGGAAAGCTGCGAGACCAGCGGTGTCACTGGCCCGCTGGTCGGGGTGATGGGCTCTTTGCAGGCGCTGGAGGCACTGAAACTGCTGCTCGGGATGCCGAGCCCGGTGGCGGGCACATTGCGCCGGTTCGATGCGTTGACCCATCAGTGGCAGACCCTCACGCTGGCTCCCGACCCCGATTGCCCGGTCTGCGGCAGCACCCACCCGGCTCAGGAGAATTAACCATGAAGATCCGATTGAACGATATCGAGCTGACGCTGCCCACCGGCCAGCGCCTGACTGAGCTGCTGGCGGTGCAGGAGATTTCCCCTCAGGGGGTAGCGGTGGCCCTCAACGGCGCCGTGCTGCCCCGCAGCCGCTGGGCCGAGACCCGTCTCAATGACGGGGACGAACTTCACCTCTTCACCGCCATTGCGGGAGGCTGATCCATGATGCTCGCAGTCCCATCTTCGCGTGCTCTGCCTTGCGGCGGGGCCTCATCTCTTCTTATCGCAGTGACGGGAGGCTGACATGCTCAAGATTGCCGATCACACCTTCTCTTCGCGCCTCTTCACCGGCACCGGCAAGTTTGCCCGCCCGGAACTGATGGCCGCCGCCATCGAGGCAAGCGGCTCCCAGCTGGTCACCATGGCCATCAAGCGGCTCGAACCGGGCAAGGCCCACGACGATATCCTCACGCCCCTTCGGCAACTCGGGGTCAAGTTGTTGCCCAACACCTCGGGGGCCAAGACCGCCGCCGAGGCGGTGTTTGCCGCCCACCTGGCCCGCGAGGCGCTGGGGACGAACTGGCTCAAGCTCGAGATCCACCCCGATCCTCGTTACCTGCTGCCAGACCCCATCGAGACGCTCAAAGCCGCCGAACAACTGGTGAAAGAGGGCTTTGTGGTGCTGCCCTACTGCGGTGCCGACCCTGTGCTCTGCAAGCGGCTCGAAGAGGTGGGCTGCGCCGCCGTGATGCCGCTGGGCGCCCCCATCGGTTCCAATCAGGGGCTGGTGACCCGGGAGTTTCTCTCCATCATCGTCGAGCAGGCCAATGTGCCTGTGGTGGTGGATGCGGGCATAGGTGCGCCGAGCCATGCGGCGGCCGCCTTTGAGCTGGGCGCCGACGCCGTGCTGGTCAACACCGCCATCGCGGTGAGCGGCGACCCGGTCGCCATGGGCCGCGCCTTTGCGCTGGCCTGCACTGCCGGGCGCAGCGCCTATGAGGCGGGCCTCGGCGCCCGCGCCCTGCAGGCGCAAGCCTCCAGCCCGCTTACCGATTTTCTGGGGGCGTTATGAGTCAGCATGCCAATGACCCCACCCCGACCCTCCCCTTGCCAGGGGAGGGAGTGTCG
>NZ_JBFOCP010000042.1:0-28844 GCF_040907855.1 Aeromonas sp. s4
TCTTTACCGGTTAGTGTGCTGATATGGCTCAGTCGGTAGAGCGCATCCTTGGTAAGGATGAGGTCCCCAGTTCGATTCTGGGTATCAGCACCATTTTCAAGCAGTACAAGCTTTTGCCTGACGGCAATAGCGCCGTGGAACCACCTGATCCCATGCCGAACTCAGAAGTGAAACGCGGTAGCGCCGATGGTAGTGTGGCATTCGCCATGCGAGAGTAGGACACTGTCAGGCACCTATTCAGAAGAGGCCTCCCATGCGGGAGGCCTTTTTGCATTTCTGTCCTCCCGCCGCAATTCCCTGCTTCTATTTCAGTAAAAATGCTGGGCTATCAAGGGATTGCTCGTTACTCTTTAGCCGTTGCCCGATGAACACGTGATGCTGCCTGCGAGGTATTGATGGCTACGTTGAAGGAAATTGCACAGGAGGCGGGGGTATCGCTTGCTACCGTATCCCGTGTGCTGAACGAGGATCCCAGCCTGAGCGTCAAGGACGAGACCAGGCAGAAGATCTTCGAGATTGCCGAGCGGCTGGAGTACAAGACCAGCAGCGCCCGCAAAGGGGTGCACAAGAGCAAGCTGCAGCTCCTGGCTGTCTACGCCTATCCCCAGAGCACCGAGGTCAACGATCCCTATTACCTCGCCATCCGCTACGGCATCGAGACCCAGTGTACCCGCCTCAACATCGAGCTGGCCCACTGTTACAACGGTGCCGAGGGGCGTGAGCTCTCTGCCGTCGATGGCATCCTGGTCATCGGCCATCTGCCGGAAGAACGGCTGGCCGTGCTGCGCGGCCTGTCTGCCCAGCTGGTGTTCGTGGATTGCCGCTCTCAGGGCGATTTTGACTCGATTGACGTGGATCTGGCACTCATCAGCCAGCAGGTAGTGGACTTCTTCATCGCCGAGGGCCATCAGCGCATCGGCTATATCGGTGGCCAGGATGATGGCCCGGATCTGCGGGAACTCGCCTTTCGCGATTATGGCCAGCGGCTTGGGGTGGTGCAGGAGAGCGACCTCTATCGCGGAGACTTCTCCAGCGCTTCCGGCTACAAGTTGGCCAAAGAGATGCTGGCCGGCGATTGGCCCAAGGCGCTGTTCGTCGCCTCCGACTCCATCGCCATCGGCGTGCTGCGTGCCATCCACGAGAAGGGATTGGCGATTCCCCAGCAGATCGAGCTTATCAGCGTCAACGATATTCCGACCGCCAAGTTCACCTTCCCGCCGCTCTCCACGGTGCGGATCCACTCCGAGTTGATGGGCTCCCAGGGGGTCAATCTGCTGGTTGAACGGCTGCGTGACGAGCGTGATATTCCACTCCGGGTGCTGGTACCGAGCAAGCTGACCCTGCGTGGTACCACTCGCTGATTTTAGTAAAATATTCTGCTTTTTAGTCGCACCATCTTGCGGTGGTGCGACACCTCTCCCTAGCAAACCTCTTTCCCATATCATCCAACAACTTCATATCATATTGTTTCATAGTTGATTTTATTGTAGCTCAGCCAGCTACTATCAACATCCATGCCACTCATCCATATCTTGCCCTCCTTTATCTCCCGCTTCTGATCTCGCTCACAAAACCATCTGTTCATTGTGATCAGGTTAAAACTTTACCAACCCCAAGCAGATATTTAGTAAATGTTTATCTAGAGTTTACCCAGTTAACGTTGCCTTGTTCCGGGAGGACATGTGAATAACTGGGAAAACGTCCAATTCGTTGGTGAAAACAGGCTGGCCCCGCGCGCCTACTTCTTCTCTTATGCCGACCACGCGCTGGCGGCCACCATGCAGCGCGAGCTGAGCCGCCGTTTTCTGAGCCTTGGCGGCCAGTGGCAGTTTCACTACTTCGACCACCCCCTGCAGGTGCCGGAGGCCTTCTATCACAGCCCTATGAGCGAGTGGGGCCAGATCACCGTGCCCAACATGTGGCAGATGGAAGGACATGGTCAGCTGCAGTACACCGACGAAGGTTTTCCCTTCCCCATCGATGTGCCCTTTGTGCCGACCAACAACCCCACCGGCGCCTATCAGCGCAGCTTCACGCTGAGCCCGGCTTGGGATGGCGAGCAGGTGATCATCAAGTTTGACGGGGTGGAGACCTACTTCGAGGTCTATGTGAACGGCCAGTATGTGGGCTTCAGCAAGGGGAGCCGCCTTACCGCCGAGTTCGATATCAGTGCCTACGCCAAGGTTGGCGAAAACCTGCTGTCGGTGCGGGTGATGCAGTGGGCGGACTCTACCTATATCGAAGATCAGGACATGTGGTGGATGGCGGGGATCTTCCGCGACGTCTATCTGGTGGGCAAACCGGCCGCCCATGTGCAGGACTTTTTCATCCGCACCGCGCTGGCCGATGACAATCAAAGCGCTACCCTGAGCTGTGATATCCAGCTGGAAAATCTGGGGGCAGCAGCCCGTGATCACCGTCTGGTCTGGTCCCTGCTGGATCAGGGCAACGAGATCGCCAGCGGCTCGCTCGACCAACTCGCCATCGATGGCAAGTGTGATTGCCGCTTCACGCTGGATCTGGCCAACCCCCATCTGTGGAGCGCCGAAGATCCTTACCTCTATCAGCTGCAACTCTCCCTCTACAACGGTCAGGGCGAGCTGCTGGAAGTGATCCCGCAGCGGGTCGGGGTGCGTGAAATCACCGTCAAGGATGGCCTCTTCCATGTCAACGGTCACTACCTCAAGCTGCACGGGGTGAACCGTCACGACAACGACCACCTCAAGAGCCGTGCGGTCGGCATGGACCGTGTTGAACGCGATATCGTGTTGATGAAGCAGCACAACCTCAACTCGGTGCGCACCGCCCACTACCCGAACGACCCGCGTTTCTACGAGCTGTGCGACCAGTACGGCCTGTTCGTGATGGCGGAGACCGACGTGGAGACCCACGGCTTTGCCAACGTCGGCGATCTCAGCCGCATCACCGACGACTCTTTCTGGGAGCCGGTGTTCGTGGACAGGATCGAGCGCCACGTGCACGCCCAGAAGAACCACCCCTCCATCATCATCTGGTCGCTCGGCAACGAGTCCGGCTACGGCTGCAACATCAGAGCCATGTACCAGCGCTGCAAGGCGATCGACCCGACCCGGCTGGTGCACTACGAAGAGGATCGCGATGCCGAGGTGGTGGACGTGGTGAGTACCATGTATTCCCGCGTCTCCCAGATGAACTGCTTTGGCGAGTTCCCGATGGCGAAGCCGCGCATCCTCTGCGAATACGCCCACGCCATGGGCAACGGCCCGGGTGGCCTCAGCGAATACCAGCAGGTGTTCGACCGCCATCCCCACATTCAGGGTCACTACATCTGGGAGTGGTGCGATCACGGCATTCTGGATCAGGACGAGCAGGGCCGCCCCGTTTACAAGTACGGCGGCGACTACGGCGACTACCCCAACAACTACAACTTCTGCATGGATGGCCTCATCTATCCGGATCAGACTCCGGGGCCGGGCCTGCGCGAATACAAGCAGGTGATCTGCCCGGTCAAGGTGCGGGCACTGGATCTGGCCAGCGGCAAGCTGGCGGTGGAAAACCGCTACTGGTTCTCCACTCTCGACGATATCCGCCTGCTGGTCGAAGTGAAGGCCGAGGGCGAGCTGCTGGCCAGCCAGCAAATCCGGTTGGAAGGGGTTGCTCCCGGTGCCACCACTGAGCTGCAACTCGAGCTGCCATCCCTTGATGGGCGGGAAACCTTCGTCCAGCTGCGGGTCATCAAGGCCACTGCCACCCGTTACAGCGCGGCGGAGCACGAGCTGGGCCAGTACCAGTTCCAGCTGAAGGCATCGACTCGCCAGTTGCAGCCCTTTGCCAACCCCAACGCCACTCCGTTGCAGATCGCCGATGAGCGCCTCGCGCTGACCTTGAGCGGCAGCGGCTTTGCCCTGCGTTTCTCGCGCCTCGACGGCAAGCTGGTGAGCTGGCAGCAGGATGGTATCGAGCTCATCGAGCGAGCCCCGCGCCTCACCTTCTTCAAGCCGATGATCGACAACCACAAGCAGGAGTACGAGAGCCTGTGGCACCCGAACCACCTGCAGATCATGCAGGAGCACTTCCGCACCCTGAGCTGGCGTCAGCTGGGTGAGGCGGTCGAGGTGACGGTGGAGAGTCTGATCGCACCGCCGGTGTTCGACTTTGGCATGCGCTGCCGCTACGTCTATACCCTGAGCCGGAACGGTCAGCTGCACGTGGCTCTGTCCGGCCAGCCCTACGGCGGCTATGACGACATCATCCCCAAGATCGGCTTCGAGCTGGGCATTCGTCAGGATCTCGACCGGGTGCACTACTACGGTATGGGGCCGGGCGAGAACTATCAGGACAGCCGCCAGAGCAACTGGATCGACCGCTTCCAGAGCACAGTCAGCGAGATATGGGAGCACTACCCCTTCCCGCAGGACAACGGCAACCGCCAGCAGGTGCGCTGGGCGACCCTGACCAACCGCCACGGTGCCGGTCTCTACGTGCGACCCGATGCCCCCATCAACCTGAGTGTCTGGCCCTACAGCTGGGAGCATATCCACGCGACGCAGCACATCAACGAGCTGGAACCCTGCGGTTATCTCACCCTCAATCTGGATCACAAGGTGCTGGGGCTCGGCTCCAACTCCTGGGGCTCCGAGGTGCTGGACTCCTGGCGGGTGCGCTTCGAGCCATTCAGCTTCGGCCTGACCCTGCTGCCCATCGCCCGTGGCAACCTCAATCCGGCTGCGCTGGCCGGGCTCGATCTCACCATCAACGGCGGGAGGAACCTCGCATGATCACCCTGGACAACCTGACCCTGTTCAAAAACATCTACCGGGAGGGCAAGAAGTGGAGCCGCTGTGTGGAGGCCATCAACAACCTGCCGAACCTCAAGCCCGGCATCTGCCACTCCATCGGTGACTCCCTCACCTACCGCTTGCAGGAGGGGGCCAGCCCGGCCACCTCGTTGTTCGAGGGGCAGCGCCGCTACTTCGACGTTCACTACTACCTGGAAGGGGAAGAGACGGTGGAGTGGGCTGCCAAGAGCGAGCTGGCGGTCGAGCAGGCCTATGACGACACCACCGACCGCGAGTGGCTGGCCGGTGAGGTGCGTGAGCGCCAGCAGGTCGGCAACGGTCAGGTAGTGATCTTCGAGAACGACGAGGCCTACCGATTCGTCGGCGACAGCCCGGTGCGCAAGGTGATCATCAAGGTCACCGTCGAAGGCGGCTACTTCAAAAACAAATAACAAGCCGCCGGTTCTGCACTGATAAAAGCCGGAAGGGCGGGGCTCACCCTACAAATCATGCCCCGCCCTTTCGCTGAGATAACTACAGGTCTGGAGATGCACCATGTCTGATTCCAAACGCAATACGATAGGCAAGTTTGGTCTGCTGTCGCTCACCTTCGCGGCGGTATTCAGCTTCAACAACGTCATCAACAACAACATCGAAATCGGTCTGGCCTCGGCCCCGATGTTCTTTCTGGCCACCATTTTCTACTTCATTCCGTTTTGCCTGATCATTGCGGAGTTCGTGTCACTGAACAAAAACTCCGAAGCGGGGGTGTATGCCTGGGTGAAGAGCTCCCTCGGCGGGCGCTGGGCCTTTATCTCCGCCTACACCTACTGGTTCGTGAACCTCTTCTTCTTTACCTCGCTGCTGCCACGGGTCATCGCCTACGCCTCCTATGCCTTCCTCGGCTACGAGTACATTCTCACCCCGGTGGCGACCACGGCATTGAGCATGGTGCTGTTTGCCTTTGCCACCTACGTCTCCACCAACGGCGCCAAGATGCTCGGCCCCATCACCTCGGTGACCTCGTCCCTGATGCTGCTGCTGACCCTCTCCTACATTCTGCTGGCGGGTGCGGCACTGGTGGGCGGCGTACAGCCAGCCGACCCCATCACGGTAGAGGCCATGGTCCCCGATTTCAGCTGGGCCTTCCTCGGCATCACGACCTGGATCTTTATGGCAGCCGGTGGCGCCGAGTCGGTGGCGGTCTACGTCAATGATGTGAAGGGGGGCTCCAAATCCTTCGTGAAGGTGATCATCGTCGCCGGGATCTTTATCGGCGTGCTCTACTCCATCGCATCGCTGTTGATCAACGTCTTCGTCCACAGCGACACCCTGAAATATACCGGCGGCTCTGTGCAGGTGTTCGAGGGGCTGGCAGCCTACTTCGGCCTGCCGGAGATCCTGATGAACCGCTTCGTCGGGCTGGTCTCCTTCACCGCCATGTTCGGCTCCCTGCTGATGTGGACGGCGACCCCGGTGAAGATCTTCTTCTCCGAGATCCCGGCCGGCATCTTCGGCAAGAAGACGGTCGAGCTGAACGAGAACGGCGTGCCCGCCCGCGCAGCCTGGATCCAGTACCTCATCGTGCTGCCGCTGATGGTGATCCCGACTCTGGGCTCCAACACAGCGCAGGATCTGATGAACACCGTCATCAACATGACCGCCGCCGCTTCCATGCTGCCGCCGCTGTTCATCATGCTGGCCTACCTCAATCTGCGTCTGAAGCTCGATCACCTGCCGCGGGATTTCAGGATGGGTTCGCGCACCACCGGCATCGCCGTGGTATCGGTGCTGATCGTCCTCTTCTCGGTGGGCTTCCTCGCCTCCACCTTCCCGACCGGCGCCGACATCATGACCATCATCTTCTACAACGTCGGCGGGATCGTGATCTTCCTCGGCTTCGCCTGGTGGAAATACAACCGCTACGAGGCTTCTCTCAGCGCCGAGGCGCGCGCGAAAGAGGCCGAGCCGGCGGCGCAGGTCGCCATGCAGGCACCATAAACACAGCATTTACTCCCAATCAAATCGGGTGGCCGTTGGCCACCCGCAAACCGTTGAACCAGAAAAGGAAAAGAGCATGAGCGAGACGATCGAGTTTGCCGAATTCAAGCGGGTCGAGATGAAGGTGGGCAAGGTGCTGGAGGTGGTGCGTCACCCCGGGGCCGACAAACTCTACATCGTCCAGATCGATGTGGGGGGCGAGCGGCCGCTGCAGACCGTCACCAGTCTGGTGCCTTACTACAGCGAAGAGGAGCTGATGGGCAGCGAGGTGGTGGTGCTGGCCAACCTCAAGCCCACCAGAATGCGCGGCGAGCGCTCCGAGTGCATGTTGCTCTGCGCCGAGACCCCGGACGAGAGCCAGAGCGTGCTGTTGCAGCCGCGGGTGCCGATGGCGCCGGGCACTCCGATCGTCTGAATGGTATTGCGAGCCGGTGCGGGAGATTGCACCGGTTCACCAAGAAGGCCGTCCACGCGGCCCGATCATAACAAGAGAGTAAAGGGCAGGGTCGACAGACCCTTGCCGAACACATCACAGAGTCACAGCGCTCCCCGCAGGGAGCGCGAGTCCACTGGAGGACACCATGTCTGAATCCGTACGCGGCACCATAGGCAAGTTTGCCCTGTTGTCGATGACCTTTGCCGCCGTGTTCAACGTGCGCAACATCGTCAACAACAACATCGAGCTGGGGCTCAGCTCCGCCCCCATCTTCCTGCTGGCGACCATCGTCTACTTCATCCCGTTTGTTTTCATCATTGCCGAGTTCGTCTCGGCCAACAAAAACTCCGAGTCGGGGATGTATGACTGGCTGAAAAAGCCACTCGGCACCCGGATGGCCTATCTGGGCTCGTTTCTCTACTGGTTCGTGAATCTGTTCTGGTTCGTCTCCCTGCTGCCCAACGTCATCGCCTACGCCTCCTACGCCATGCTGGGCTATGAGTACAGCTTCTCGCCCATGGTCACCTCGGTCATCTCCATCGTGCTGTTTGCGGCGGCGACCCACATCTCCACCAAGGGGGCGAGCTGGCTCGGCAAGATTGCCGAGATCGTGGCCTACGGGGTATTTGCCCTGTTCGCCATCTATGTGCTGGGCGCCCTGATGGCTCTGAGTGGGGATCATGTGCCGGCCCAGCCCATCACGCTGGAGGCGATGACTCCCACCGTCAACTGGGCGACGCTGGGCATCATGTGCTGGATCTTCCAGGCGGCGGGCGGTGCCGAGACCGCAGCGGCCTACCTCAATGACGTGAAGGGGGGTCAGAAGTCCTTCATCAAGGTGATCATCATCGCCGGTGTGGTCATAGGCGCCATGTATGCCCTCGGTTCCCTGCTGGTGAACGTGTTCGTGGCGCGGGAGAGCCTCACCTATGCTGGCGGCATGGTGGAGATCTTCACCGGCATGGCGCAGTATTTCGGGCTCTCCGAGGCGCTGGTGGGCCGCTTCGTCGGCGTGGTGCTGTTTATCGCCATGTTCGGCTCCATGATGATGTGGACCTCGGCGCCGGTGAAGATTCACTTCTCCGAGATCCCGCAGGGGGTGTACGGCGAGAAGACCACCCAGCTCAACGAGCACGGGGTGCCGGTGCGCGCCGCCTGGTGGCAGTTTGTCTTCGTGTTCGTGATGCTGGTGGTCAACGGCTTCGGTTCCGAGTCGGTGCAGCAGATGATGAACACCGCCATCAACCTCACCGCCGGCACCGCCATGCTGCCGCCGATCTTCATCATGGTGGCCTACTTCGTGTTCCGCTGGAAACATGACGACACCCCCCGCGAGTTCCGCATGGGGTCGCGCACCTTCGGGATGGCGGTGGTGTCGGTGCTGATCGCCATCTTCGTGGTGAGCATGAGCGCCTCCGCCTTCCCGGCCGGGGTGGATCTGGTGCGCGCCTTCTTCATCAACGTCTTCATGACGGCGGTCTTCTCGGCGCTGGCCTACTGGTGGATCTCCCGCTTCGAGAAGCGCCAGGCCCGCAAGTCAGGTGGCAACGAGAAGAAAGCGGGCAGCGGCACCCTGGCCAGCCAGCGCTGACCGGCATGTGGCAAACAGGAGACGGGCGACCAGGGTCGCCCGTTTTTTGTTGGCCGGATCCGGGGCCGGAGGGGCAAACTCGTTTAGTTTTGCTGTGAAAATGTGCTTTATCGTTTAACAAAATGAAACAAATGAAGCTGCCGCTCAACTTTGCACCACAGGGTGTTCGGGGTAAGCTTGTCCCTTCGTATCCGGGGTCGCCGCCTGATGACGCCTTCCCCGTGCCCTGTCGTCCCTTCCCGTGCGGGACGCGCTTTCTCTGGAGACTCCCCGTGCGTCTGGATCCTTTTACCTCTGTGCTGATTGCCGTGGTGGCCCTGGCCTCCTTCTTCCCCTGTGAGGGGCAGGTGGCCGTCTGGTTCGGTCTGCTGACCAAGCTGGCGGTGGCGCTGCTCTTCTTCATGCATGGTGCCAAGCTGTCGCGCCAGAACCTGCTGGCGGGCCTCGGCCACTGGCGGCTGCACCTGGTGGTGATGGCGAGCACCTTCCTGCTCTTCCCGCTGCTGGGGCTGCTGCTCACGCCCCTGGTGCCCCAGTGGCTGAGCCCGGCCATCTATCTCGGTTTCTTGTATCTGTGCGCCCTGCCCGCCACCGTGCAGTCGGCCATCGCCTTCACCTCCATGGCGGGGGGCAATGTGTCGGCGGCGGTGTGCAGCGCCTCGGCCTCCAGCATCCTCGGCATCTTCCTCTCGCCGGTGCTGGTGGGGCTGATGATCAATGTGCAGGGGGAGGGGGTCGATACCTGGCACTCCATTCAGGCCATCATGGTGCAGCTGATGCTGCCGTTCGTGGTGGGCCACCTGTCACGCCCCCTCATCGGTGGCTGGGTCGACAGCCACAGGCCACTCATCGGCAAGCTGGACCAGAGCTCCATCCTGCTGGTGGTCTATGTGGCCTTCAGCGAGGCGGTGGTGCAGGGGATCTGGCACCAGGTCGGCTGGTATGATTTGGCCAGTATCGTGCTGCTGAGCTGCGTGCTGCTGGCGCTGGTGCTGGGGTGGAACGTCTGGATCAGCCGTCACCTCGGTTTCAACAGGGCGGACGAGATCACCATCGTCTTTTGCGGCTCCAAGAAGAGCCTGGCCAACGGGGTGCCCATGGCCAACGTCATGTTCCCGGCCGCCAGCGTCGGTGTCATGGTGCTGCCGCTGATGATCTTCCACCAGATCCAGCTGATGGTGTGCGCCGTGCTGGCCCGCCGCTACCGCGAGCAGGAGGCGGTGCCCCAGGTTCAGGAGGGGTAAGCGGTCCGGATAAAGAAGAGGGAGGCCATGGGCCTCCCTCTTTCGTTTGCCGCGTCGTCAGCGTTTGCGCCAGACGGTGAGCTGGGCCACCGTGTGCTGGTACTTGCGGGCGGTCTCGCGGATGACGAAGGGGACGTCCCTCGGGGGCATGTGCTCCTCGAACTCCTCCGCCAGCAGCCGTTGCAGCGCCTGATAGGTGCCGAGGGCCTCGCCGTTTTCCCGGATGCCGCCGAGCCAGTTGGCCTTGGGGGTGTAGTCGGTCAGCCAGGTGTAGGGGCTGGTGAGCACCAGCAGGCCGCCGCTGCGCAGGCGCGGAGCAATGTCCCGCAGGAAGCGGGCGGGCTCCCGCAGCCGGTCGATCAGGTTGGAGGCGAGCACTAGGTCGTAGTCGCCGTACTTGGGCTTGAGGTTGCAGGCATCCCCCTGGCTGAAGTGGACCCGCTCGCTCTGCTCGCGACCGAGCTCGTGGCGGGAGAGACGCGCCTCGCAATATTCCACCAGATCCCCTTCCACCGGCACCGCATAGCGGAAGCTGTCCTGTCTTGCCAGGGTCAGGGCCACGTCGATGAAGCGGGCCGAGTAGTCCACCCCGTCCACGTGGGCGAAGCGGCGAGCCAGTTCGAAGCTGGCCCGGCCGGTGGCGCAGCCGATGTCGAGCGCCCGCTCATGGCGGGTGCAGAGCTCGCTGGCAAGACCGGCCAGAGCCTCGGCGTAGTTGGCGACCCCGAAGTGGCTCGGACCGTACTGGAAGTCGAGATACTGGGCGACGAGCGTGTCGGTTTCATAAGGGTTCACGATGACGGGCTCCTGATGGCGTGAGACCAGGTAGCGGAAGCCCGCGTGCTGGAAGAAGTGGCGACGGAAGGCGTAGCGGGAAGATTTGAGCGCCTCGTTGCCGGTGCTGATCCAGCTCCCGCCCTTGATCAGGGTGTGCTTGCCGTCGAAGGTGGGGGTGGAGAAGTCGTCGTAGAGGGGGTGCACCTTGAACCCCTCGAAGCCGTCGATGGCGGTGCTGGTCCACTGCCAGACGTTACCCACCAGATCGAAGAAGCTGCCCTGGGGGCAGGCATCCACCGGGCAGGAGGAGGCGAAGCGGGCCAGGTTGATGTTGCCGGGGGCCTCCATCCAGTCCGGCTGATCGCCAGCCAGTTGCTCCCGCAGCAGCATCCACTCCCCCTCGCTTGGCAACTGGACGGGCAGGCCGGTCTGATCCGCCTTCCAGCGGCAGAAGGCGGCGGCCTCCAGCTGGTTCACCTCCACCGGCCAGTCCCAGGGCATGGGGACCTGCTCGGTCATCAGCCGCAGTTGCAACTGCTCGGGTTCATTGGGATCGCCGACCCAGAAGGTGGGCATGCGGGCGTTGGCATACTGGCGCCAGCCCCGGCCCTCGTCGTCCCACCAGACGGGCGCTTCATATCCGCCCGCCTGCACGAAGGCCAGGTATTCGGCGTTGCTCACCAGCATGCGGCTGGCCTGGAAGGGGGCCAGCTCGATATGGCGCTCGCCGTATTCGTTGTCCCAGCCGTAGGTGGCATCCTGTTTGCCGAGGCGCACCTGGCCGCCGGCCACCGGCAGCAGGGTGTTGGCGGGGACGGCGGCGAGATCGTGGCGCGCCTCGGGGCAGACCGGCCACTGGGGCTGGCTGTGCACCCAGGCCAGGGGCAGCTGGCGGATCAGCACGCTGGAGGTCTCGAGGTGGATGCGCTCGTGCTCTATCCCCATCAGGATGACCCAGGCCGGGCTCTGCCAATGGATGGGCAGCTCGATCGGCATCCGCTCGATGAACTCACACACCAGGGCGCGCACCCGGCCGCGGTAGGCGCGCAGTTCGGCCACCGTGGGCCAGTCGTAGTGGGTTTCGTCCAGATCGTCCCAGCTCATCTCGTCCACCCCGATGGCGACCAGGGCCTCGATGCGTGCGTCGAGCCGACTCTCGATGAGACGGGCCGCCAGCAGCTTGTTGACGAAGAAGGCGGCGGTATGGCCGTAGTAGAAGATGAGCGGGTGGCGCAGGGGGATCGCCTTGTTGAACCAGGCCCGCTCGTCGGCCAGGCAGTCGAACAGCGAGTCGTAGAGATCGAAGGTCTGGCAGAAGTAGGCGAGCAGCTCGCGGCGCTTGTGGTCGGGATCGTCGCCGGTCAGCAGCGGGGTGCGGGTGGGGGCAGGCAGGCCCGGATGGACGAATGGGTGGCTGGCTTGGGTCACGCTCTGACTCCTTGTTGATTCTGGCGGGTGAAGCAGCGATGGAGTGCTCTATACGCACCAGGTATCACTATTGGCTCAACGAACCGGGGCGGCAACCAAAAAAATGGGTCAACACCCCCCTTCGGGTGTGGTCAGATTGACCAGATTGTGGTCTGAATGACTCTTTGTTATGGACCCTTCGAGCCTCGAAATATTGAAATGGATAGATAAATCATGATGTTAGCCATATGGCACAGGGTTTGCTGATTGCCACTCACCTGCCGCGCCGTGCGGCAAAGAGGAAACGAGGAGTAGCGGGATGAAATGGATGCTGGGAGTGGTGCTGGCCCTGGGACTGACCGGATGCAGCTGGCAGGATGACGTCAAGGTGCGCGGGGAGGGGGCCGTGGTGGAGCAGCAGCATCCCCTGGGGCGGGAGGTGACCCGGGTGCTGGCGGGCGTGCCCGCCAACCTGTACCTGGTGGCGGGAGAGAGCCACACCCTCAGGGTCAAGGGGGAGGCCAATCTGCTGCCCTATCTGGTGCTCACCGAGCAAGGGGAGAAGCTGGAGATCGAGGTCAAGGATGGCTACCGGCTCGACCCCACCCAGCCGCTGGAGATCACCATCACCCTGCCGACGCTGCACGAGTTGGCACTGGCGGGGGTTGGCAACGGCGCCTTGCGCGACTTCAAGGGGGATGATCTGGTGCTCTCCCTGGCGGGCACGGGGGACATCGTCGCTAGCGGGCTGACGCTGGATCGGCTGGAGGGCAACATCGCCGGGCTGGGCAACCTGGATCTGGGGCAGGGCTCCGCCCGGGTGATGACGCTGAACATTGCCGGCGCTGGTGGCGTCAAGGGGGCCGGGCTCACCAGCGAGGAGGTCGAGGTGAGCATCGCCGGTAGTGGCGAGGTCGAGGTGCGGGCCCGGTCGCGGCTCAAGATAGAGATCGCTGGTGCCGGTGCGGTCAACTACTGGGGCAGCCCAGCGCTGACCAGCGAGATCGCGGGTTCGGGTCAGGTGAGCCGGTTGGGGAGCTGATCCCATCATCGCAACAATGAAAAAGGCCCCTCGGGGCCTTTTTTGCAGGATGCGACACTGTGGGGCGACGCCTCACTCGAGGGGGAGTGCGAGGCCCAGATCGGCGTTCAGGCGCATCAGCAGCCACTGCATGCCGGCGAGGTGCTGGTGGTCATGGCTGACGAGCAGGCGCACCAGCCCGTCCAGGGTCACCTCCCCATAGCCGCCATAGCGGGCGCGGCGCTGCCAGGCGTCGGACGGCACCGTCTTCAGCCATTCGACGGTCTGCAGGCGGGCGGTGCGAAACCGGTCGAGCTGCGTGGCGGTATCCTGCCGGGAGTAATCATGGTCCAGCGCGAGCTGATAGCCATCGAGGGAGGCGAGCTCCGGCAGGCTTTCTGCCAGGGTGCGACGAAACCGCACCTGATAGCCCAGCACCTCGATGTCCAGCAGGTGGCAGAGGTGCCCCCTGGCACTGAAACGCTCGGAGGGGATCCCGGCCCAGTTGGCGGGTTCCCAGTCCAGGTGGTCGGTGGGGACCTGTGCCAGCAGCCGCTCGAACTGGTCCGGCATGGCCAGCAATGTGGTGAAGAGAGGCATCCTTGTCTCCTGTTTCCGGGTGAATGGCCGCCCGCTGACGGGGCGGCCACGAGCGGGTCAGCCTCAGGCCGGTTCGCCCAGGTGGTTGGCGTGAAAGCGCAGGTGCGCCTCGATGAAGCTCGCCACGAAGTAATAGCTGTGGTCGTAGCCGGCATGGCGGTTGAGCGTCAGGGGCCACGCCCGGGTGGCGGCCACTTCGGCCAGGGTGTCGATGCCGAGCTGCTCCGCCAGGAAGGGGTCGTCCAGCCCCACGTCCACCAGGGTCGGCAGGGGCGGGCTGTCGTGGTGGCGCAGCAGTTGGCAGGCATCCCACTCCTGCCACAGCAGGGGGTTGTTGCCGAGGTAGGCGCCGAGGGCCTTCTGGCCCCAGGGGCAGCGGCTCGGGTGGCTGATGGGGCTGAAGGCCGACACAGATCGGTAGCGGCCCGGCTCGCGCAGGGCGGCGATGAGGGCGCCATGGCCCCCCATGGAGTGGCCGCTGATGGCGCGCTTCGTCGAGACCGGGAAGTGGGTCTCGATGAGCTCGGGCAGCTCCCGGGTGACGTAATCGTACATCTGGTAGTGATCCCGCCAGGGGGTCTGGGTGGCGTTGACGTAGAACCCCGCCCCCATGCCGAGGTCATAGCCG
Organism: Aeromonas sp. s4; assembly: GCF_040907855.1. Classification (NCBI taxonomy): domain Bacteria; kingdom Pseudomonadati; phylum Pseudomonadota; class Gammaproteobacteria; order Aeromonadales; family Aeromonadaceae; genus Aeromonas; species Aeromonas sp. s4. The sequence goes on from NZ_JBFOCP010000042.1 coordinate 14,463, forward strand.
GGATCGTCCGCCACCCCTTCACCACGGGGGCTGGTGTCCGGCGCCACCAGGGCGATGCCGAGCTCGGCGGCGATGCGCTGGGCCCCGGCTTTTTGCATGAAGTTCTCGTCGGTGCAGGTGAGACCGGAGAGCCAGTAGAGCACCGGCACTTTCTGGCCGGTGAGGGCCTGGGGCGGCAGGTAGATGGCGAAGCGCATCTCGCACCCCAGCACATTGGAGCGGTGGCGATACTGCTTGTGCCAGCCGCTGAAGCTCTTGTTGCTGCTGATGATGTCCAGATTCATGTAAGGACTCCTTGCCCCGCCCATGCGATGGGCGGGGCGCTCATGGGATCAGTAATGGATGACGGTGCGGATGCTCTTGCCTTCGTGCATCAGATCGAACGCCTCGTTGATCTGCTCGAGGGGCATGGTGTGGGTGATGAAGTCGTCCAGCTTGAACTCACCCTGCATGTAGCGCTGTACGTAGCTCGGCAGCTCGCTGCGACCGCGCACGCCCCCGAAGGCGCTGCCGCGCCACACCCGGCCGGTGACCAGCTGGAACGGACGGGTGCTGATCTCCTGGCCCGCGCCGGCCACGCCGATGATGACGGATTCGCCCCAGCCCTTGTGGCAGCACTCCAGCGCCGCGCGCATCACCTTGACGTTGCCGATGCACTCGAAGGAGAAGTCGACGCCGCCGTCGGTCATCTCGACGATCACCTCCTGGATGGGCTTGTCGAACGTGTTCGGGTTGATGCAGTCGGTGGCACCCAGCTTGCGGGCCAGCTCGAACTTGCTCTCGTTGATGTCGATGGCGATGATGCGGCCGGCCTTGGCCAGGCGCGCGCCTATGATGGCGGAGAGGCCGATGCCCCCCAGCCCGAAGATGGCGACGCTCTCACCCTCTTTCACCTTGGCGGTGTTCATCACGGCGCCGATGCCGGTGGTGACGCCGCAGCCCAGCAGGCAGACCTCTTCCAGCGGGGCGGCCGGATCCACCTTGGCGATGGAGATCTCGGGCAGTACCGTGTATTCGCTGAAGGTGGAGGTGCCCATGTAGTGGTAGATAGGCTGGCCGTCCTTGGAGAAGCGGGTGGTGCCGTCCGGCATCAGCCCCTTGCCCTGGGTGGCGCGGATCTTCTGGCACAGGTTGGTCTTGCCGGATTTGCAGAACTTGCACTCGCCGCACTCGGGGGTGTAGAGCGGGATCACGTGATCGCCGACCTTGACGCTGGTGACGCCCTCGCCGACGGACTCGACGATACCGCCCCCTTCATGGCCCAGGATGCAGGGGAAGACCCCTTCCGGATCTTCACCGGAGAGGGTGAAGGCATCGGTGTGGCAGACGCCGGTCGCGACGATGCGCACCCGCACCTCGCCGGCCTGGGGCGGCATGACCTCGACCTCTTCGATGGAGAGGGGCTGACCCGGTCCCCAGGCGATGGCGGCTTTACACTTGATGCTCTGAACCTGTGCCATGAATGACGTCCTCGTAGTGGTTGGATGAACGGAAATGAGTTCGGAGATCCAGTGTAGTTTCCCGCCGATTTGGTGATAATAACGCTAAGTATCAAATCACTTTTACACACAGGTAATAATGTTCGGCTGGGAAGGGGTCTGTGAATTTGTCAGCGTGGCGGAGCAGGGGGGCTTTACCCCGGCCGCGCGCAAGCTCGGGGTGTCGGTGGCCCAGGTGAGCCGCCAGGTGGCGCAGCTCGAAGACAGGCTGCAGGCCAAGCTGCTGCTGCGCACCACCCGCCAGGTGCGACTCACCGAACTCGGGGAGATCTATTTTCGCCATTGCCGCCAGTTGCTGGACAACCTCTACGAGGCGGAGCTGGCGGTGGGACGCCATCAGGCGGTGCCCCAGGGCTCCTTGCGCATCACGGCCCCGGTCTCCTACGGCGAGAGCCGCATCGCTCCCCTGGTGAACGACTTTATGGTGCGCTTCCCCCAGCTGGAGGTGACCCTCAATCTCACCAACCAGTTGCTGGATCTGGTGCACGAGGGATTCGATCTGGCGATCCGCCTCGGCCACCTCAAGGATTCGACCCTGGTGGCCCGCAAGCTGGCGCAGCGGGTTCCCTATGTGTGCGCCTCCCCTGCTTATACCGCCCGCCACGGCATGCCCAACAGTCTCTCGGAGCTGGCCCGTCACACCTGCCTGGTGGGCAACGGGGACGAGTGGCACTTCACCCTGAACGGTAAACCCCACAGCGTGCGGGTACGCGGTCTGCTGCAGTGCAACAGCGGCCACGCCCTGCTGGATGCGGCCATCAAGGGGATCGGCATCATCCAGTTGCCGGACTACTACGTGAGCGACCACCTCGCCCGGGGGGAGCTCATCGAGCTGCTGCCGGAGCTGCGGGCCCCCGAGGAGGGGATCTGGGCCCTCTATCCCCACAACCGCCACCTCTCTCCCAAGGTGCGGCTGCTGGTGGACTATCTGGCCGAGCGCCTCAGTGATCCCCATCAACCCGCCCTGGTGCGCCCCATCGGTTGAGCCGTCGCCCGAAAAAGAAAAGGCCCGCATGTGCGGGCCTTTTGCATGGCATGAAGGGCGGGGCTATTCCCGCTCCTTGACGTAGGGGGTGCCGAGGGCCTTGGGGGCCACCGCCTTGCCGATGAAACCGGCCAGCAGGAAGACCGTCAGGATGTAGGGCAGCGCCTCGATGGCCTGCACCGGGATCGGGAAATCGCCGATGCTGACCCCTTGCAGCCGGATGGCGACCGCGTCGAGGAAGCCGAACAGCAGACAGGCCGCCATGGCGTTCCAGGGGCGCCACTTGCCGAACACCAGGGCCGCCAGCGCCATGAAGCCCTTGCCCGCGCTCATGTTGGGGATGAACTGGGCGGTCTGGGCCACCGCCAGATAGGTGCCCCCGATCCCCGCCAGCAGGCCGCCGATGATGAGGGCGGTATAGCGCATCCGCACTACAGAGATACCGGCGGTGTCGACCGCCGCCGGGGCTTCGCCCACCGCCCGCAGCCGCAGGCCGAAGCGGGTGCGGAACAGCACCCACCAGGCCAGGGGCACGGCGGCGAACGCCACGTACTCCAGCAGGGAGTGACCGCTCAAGAGCTCGCTGTAGAGCTGGCCGATGACGGGCACGTCATAGAGCTCCTTGGCATAGGGCAGGTCGATGGGGGCGAAGCGCGCCGCACCGGAGAGCGCCGGGGTCTGGCCACCCTGATCGAACCAGTAGCGCCCCAGGGTCACGGTGAGACCGGCCGCCAGGATGTTGATGGCCATGCCGCTCACCACCTGATCACCCCGGTGGGTGATGGTGGCGAAGCCGTGCAGCAGGGCGAACAGGATGGACACCCCCACCCCGACCCCCAGCCCAATCCAGGCGGAACCGGTGACGGCGGCCGCCGCCGCACTGGCGAAGGCGGAGGCCAGCAGCTTGCCCTCCAGGGCGATGTTGACCACCCCGGAGCGTTCACAAAACATCCCGGCCATAGCGGCAAGAATGAGCGGCGGCGCGGTGCGGATGGTGGCGTCCAGCATCAGGATCAGCATTTCGAACATGATCAGGCTCCTTTCACTTGGGCGGCCGGGCGGTTGGCAAAGGCCAGATAGGCCTGCTCGATGCGCGGGCGCAGCATGTGCTCCAGGGCGCCGCAGAACAGGATCACCAGACCCTGCAGCACCACGACGATGTTGCGGTCCACCCCGAACTCGAAGCTGAGCTCGGCGCCGCCCTGGTAGAGGAAGCCGAACAGCAGGCTGGCGATGATGACGCCGACCGGGTGGTTGCGGCCCATCAGGGCCACCGCGATGCCGGTGAAGCCGAAGCCTTCCACGAAGTTGAGCTTGATCTGGTGCAGCTCACCCTGCAGCACGTTGAGGGCGAAGAAGCCCGCCAGCATGCCGGAGATCACCATGGCCAGGATCACCACCTTGGGGTAGGAGATGCCCGCATAGGCGGAGGCACTCTGGCTTGCGCCCACGGAGCGGATCTCGTAGCCCCAGCGGGTATGCCAGATGAAGACCCACACCAGGGCCGCACAGATCAGCGCCCAGAAGAAGCTGATGTTGAGGGGGCTGTTGGGCATGGCGATGCCGAAACCGGCCGCCAGCTCGCTCATCTTCGGCAGCCAGCTCGCCACGGCGAACACCTTGCTCTCGGTGGCCATGGATCCTGGCGGCTTGAAGACGTCGACCAAGAGGTAGGCCATCAGGGAGGCGGCGATGAAGTTGAACATGATGGTGGTGATGACGATGTGGCTGCCCCGCTTGGCTTGCAGCCAGGCCGGGATGAAGGCCCAGGCCGCGCCGAACAGGCCGCCGGCGATGATGGCGAGCGGCAGCAGCAGGGCGAACGGCAACACGTCCCCGAGCAGCAGACAGACCAGACCGACCCCGAGGCCGCCGATATAGGCCTGCCCTTCACCGCCGATGTTGAACAGGCCGGCGTGGAAGGCCACCGCCACCGCCAGACCGGTGAAGATGAAACCGGTGGCGTAATAGAGGGTGAAGCCTATCCCCTCGCCGGTGCCGAAGGCGCCGTACCACATGATTTCGGCTGCCTCGATGGGGCTGATGTCGAGGTAATAGAACAGGATGGCCGACACCAGGAAGGCCAGCAGGATATTGACTGCGGGCAGCACGCCCACGGATATCCAGGCAGGAACACGTGCTTGGCTCATGAATGGACCTCCTTGATATCGTCGGGGACTGGTGTGTTGACCATCATCAGGCCGAATCCGTTACAAGTGGTTGTGACCTTCATGATGTGGCTCCTTGTGATTGGCTTGCCGCCACGTCGTCAGGAACTATGTTCGCCATCATCAGGCCGATGGTGCGTTCATCCGCCCTGGCGCCGTCCAGCTCGCCGACGATGCGGCCATCGGCGATGACCAGAATGCGGTCGGAGAGGCTCATGATCTCGTCCAGCTCCACCGACACCAGCAGCACCGCCTTGCCCTTGTCGCGCATGGCGATGATCTGCTGGTGGATGTACTCAATGGCGCCGATGTCGACGCCCCGGGTCGGCTGGCCGACCAGCAGCACATCCGGGTCCTGCTCCACTTCCCGGGCGATCACCAGCTTCTGCTGGTTGCCGCCGGAGAAGTTGGCGGTCTTGTGCTCCGGGCTCGGCGGGCGCACGTCCCACTTGTCCATCTTGGCCTGGCAATCCTGGCGGATCGCCTCCTTGTCCTGCAGCCAGCCCTTGTTGTACTGGGCACGGCGGTGATAACCGAGGATGAAGGCCTCTTTCGCCTCGAAGCGGTTGATGAGCCCCATCTTGTGCCTGTCTTCCGGGATGTGGCCGAGGCCGAAGTTGCGCACCTGCTCCGGGTCGGCCGGGTGGCTCTGGCTCACCTCGTGGCGCTGCGCCCCGGCGATGGTGAAGCCGCCCTTGCTGGGCTTGAGGATGCCGCCGAGCATGCTGAGCAGCTCGGACTGGCCGTTGCCGGAGACCCCGGCGATGCCGACCACTTCCCCCGCCCGCACTTCGAAGCTGACGGATTTGACCCGTTCCACCCCGGCGTCATCGACGTAAGAGAGGCCCTCGACCTTGAGCTTGGCCTCGCCCGGCTGGGCGGTGCCCTTGTCGACCTTGAGGCGCACCTTGCGGCCCACCATCAGCTCGGCGAGCTGCTCCTTGTCGGTGTCTTTGGTGGCGACATGGGCCACCATTTCACCCCGGCGCATGATGGAGACCTGGTCCGTGATGGCCAGGATCTCCCGCAGCTTGTGGGTGATGAGGATGACGGTCGCCCCCTGATCCCGCAGCTTTTTCAGCACCTCGAACAGGTGATCCGCCTCTTGCGGGGTCAGCACCCCGGTGGGCTCGTCGAGGATCAGGATGCGGGCACCGCGATAGAGCGCCTTGAGGATCTCGACCCGCTGTTGCAGGCCCACCGGCAGATCCTCGACCTTCTCGTGCAGCGGCACCTCGAGACCATAGTCCCGTGCCAGCTCGCCCAGCAGCTTCTCGGCGGCCGCCAGGCTCTTGCCCAGGCGCCAGCCGTTCTCGGCCCCCAGGATGACGTTTTCCAATACGGTAAAGTTGTTCACCAGCATGAAGTGCTGGTGCACCATGCCCACCCCGGCGGCAATCGCATCTTGGGAGCCATGGGGTTTGAACGGATTCCCGTCGATCAGCATCTCGCCTCTGTCGGCGTGGTAGAAACCGTAAATGATGCTCATCAGGGTCGACTTGCCGGCGCCATTTTCGCCGACGATGCCGTGAATGCTGCCTTTACGAACCTGAAGGTCGATCTGCTTGTTGGCGTACACGTCGCCGAACCGCTTATCGATACCCCTTAATTCGATGGCATAGCGATCTGTCTGGTCCATGATGCAGTCCTTGCGGGTCATGAAGTAGAGACTAAAAACCGGCCCGTGCGGGCCGGTCATCACTGGTTGAGAGTCGTAGCAGTGACTCGGTATTTGCAGGATCAGTACTTACAGGAGTTGTCGCTCATGTAGTCGTGCACCTTGATCTTGCCGGCGATGATGTCGGCCTTGATGCTCTCGACCTTGGCTTTCATTTCCGGGGTGATCAGCTTGGCGTTGTTCTCGTCCAGCGCCCAGTCAACCCCGCCTTCGGCCAGACCCAGGGATTGGATACCCGGCTTCCAGCTGCCCTTGGCGGCGTCATCCCAGCTCTTGTACGCGGCCAGACCCACGGACTTGACCATGGAGGTCAGCATGGTGCCCGGTTGCAGGTGGTTCTGGTTGGAATCCACACCGATGGCCAGCTTGCCTTCGTCCTTGGCAGCCTGATAGACACCGATACCGGTGCCACCGGCGGCGGCATAGACCACATCGGCGCCCTTGGCGAACTGGGACTTGGCCAGTTCTGCACCCTTGGCCGGGTCGGCGAAGGCTGCCGGGGTGGAGCCGGTCATGTTCTGATAGACGTCGATCTTCGGATTGATGTACTTGGCGCCCTGCTCATAGCCGCACTGGAACTTGCGGATCAGCGGGATGTCCATGCCGCCCACGAAGCCGACCTTGCCGGTCTTGGAGGCGATGGCCGCCAGGGCACCCACCAGGAAGGAACCTTCATGCTCCTTGAAGATGAGGGACTGGACGTTCGGCTTGTCGACCACCATGTCGATGATGGTGAACTGGGTGTTCGGGAACTCGGTGGCGACTTTCTCTACCGCGGAACCCATGTTGAAGCCGACGGCGACGATGGGGCCGTTGCCACGGCTGGCCAGACGACGCAGGCCCTGCTCGCGCTGGGCTTCGTTCTGGGGTTCGAACTCCTTGACCTTGACGCCTTTGTCCTTGTTGTAGACTTCGACGCCGTTGCGGAACACGGCTTCGTTGAAGGACTTGTCGAATTTGCCTGCGGTGTCATAGATGACGGCGGGCTCGGAGGCTGCCTGGGCGGACAGGGCAGCGAGGGTGAGGGCGGCCACGGTGGCCAGCTTGAGCACTTTAGTCACGATCGTATCCTTGATTGTTATGTGAGGGTCCACAACCTGTCTTGGCAGGTCATAAAGCACGCTGGCTAACTGTAAGTGAGCCAGCCCGTTGGTCAAGGGGATCATAGAGGAAAAACGTTTGCGTTAACGGTTTGAAATATAAGCAAATTGCCTTATAAGTGTTTGTTTTATGGTGTTTTTGCAGAATTAAATTCCGGGATTAATAGGGCTCGATCGACATTTGTGTTTGGATTCATGACGTTAGGCGCAACCGTTTTCCTCCCCTGATGAAAAAACTGGCTTCCATCGGCACCAGCCCTGCGGCCTCATCGACGCCACGCTGGCGGGCGGGCTGGCTGATCGCCAGGAGGTCCGCCCCGGGTGTGACAGCCCACGATGGGTGGCTATTTCCCCTCCCAGGGCCGTCGTCTGTGGCCGTTTTTCCTGCTCGCTCGGGGCCTGCGTGATGGCAAGCACACTCATATGGAAATGCATTGGTGTTTGTCATATGGGTACGCTAGGTTATACCCGGATTAACTTGGCCCCCGGGATGGGGCCGTATTTTTGACATTTGTTCGGGTGATAAAAATGAAAAAAAACGTGCTGAGTATGGCAGTGGCTTGTGTGTTGTCCGGTGTCATGTTGACCGCTTGCGGGGGCGGTGGTGACGATAACGGTGGCGGCAGCAATGGTGGCAACAATGGCGGTGGCACCGACACCGGCAGCAAGCCTCTTCACACTGCCGTCTTCCTGGATTCCGTCGTAGGTGGCCTCGACTATCGGTGCAACGATTACACCGGTGTCACCAATGCCAAGGGTGAATTCCTGTTTGATGATGGCGACACCTGCGAATTCGCATTGGGCAACCAGCGCCTGGGGGCGGTGACCCTCAAGGCGGGCAACTCGCTGGTAACCCCTTACACCCTGGCGGGTGACGACAAGGAGAAAGCGATCCGCATTGCGGCATTGCTGCAGACGCTCGACAGCGACAGCAATCCGGAGAACGGCATCACCCTCGACAAGGCGCAGGTCGCGCAACTGGGGATCGTCGAACTGGGTAGCGATGACGCCTTCAACACCTCCCTGGTTGAGGCGCTGAAAACAGCGGGCCTCACCAAAGCCGTCGTCTCTCTGGCTGCGGCGAAAGCCCACCTCTCCGCCACCCTGGCTGGCGTCAATGGCCGCTCCGTGGCGGTCGACAAGGTGCTGAGCGATCTGCAGGGACTGACCGATCTGAAAAACCTGGACGTCGAGAGCAAGTTCAAGGAGTACAAGGAGACCCTGCAGGCCGAGACCGGTGAGAGCGGCAAGGCCGATCGCCAGATCGTGCTGGCCATGCTGACCATGCTGGAGGTGACCAACAACCCCGTGGTGGCTGAACGCCTGGGCTTCACCTCGTCCGCCATTGGCAGTGGTTACAGCACCAGCCTGGCCAAGGTGATGGATGTCATCATCCACACCCCCGGCACCGCCTCCGTGGCGCTCAAAGGTGGCAAGGGATATACCCGTGACGTGGCCAAGCTGATGGGCGCCTATGCCGACAGCCTGGAAAACGTCGCGGCTGCCCTGGCCGATATCCAGGATCCGGATTACAGCGCCACCTATGGCGATGACGATACCGTCACCCTCCACCTCGACGGTGCCAAGGCACTGCGGGCGTCGGCGATGGCGATGGCATCGGCCCTCAACATCGCCGCCTCCTACCAGTACGGTCCGGACAGCGCCTATGTCACCCTGCAGGAAGAAGTGACCTTGCCGCGTATGCACATCAAGGACACCTGGGGAATGCAGCCGACCACCACCTATGAAGAGAGCAGCAGCACCTTCGAGACCCAGTTCAGTCAGCAGGAAATCGAGCCGGATGCGCTGGTGGCGCACGCCGATTTCTTCCGTTTGACCGACGATGCCAAAGCACGGTTGGCCAAGGCCAAGTCGCAGTTGAAGGATGCGGTGAGCCTCGCTCTGACCATCGATCAGAGCAAGCTGGACGAGTCGTTGACCCAGGATGAGATCGAGGCCAATGCCGCGACTCTCAAGGAGCTGGCGAACCACTTTGCAGGCACTGTGCCCACTATCCAGTGGGAAAGCGTCGAGACCCGATACGTCAATACCGGCATGGGCTGGCAGCCTCAAGAGGTGGGGGTGAAGTACAACATCAATGTGCTGCCGTTCTTCGATGAGATGCTGGATCGCAGTGACATGACCATCAAGGTGACCGGCGGCTGTGATGGCGCCGTGGGGGCGCGGGATGCCGAGCTGTCCAAGGCCATGGGAGAGCCCATGTGTCTCATCACGAGCGACGAGTTCAAGGCACTTGCCCAAAGCGATCGCGGCGCACTGAAGTACATCGGCTGGATGCAGGAAGATCAGGAGAGCCACACCGCCATCTATGCCAAGGGGGTGGGTTATGACTGGTCAACCCAGATGACGCCGGTGGCCGGGTCGACCTTTGACAAGGTCTTCGTCTCCTGTACCGACCTGGATGACAACAAGGTCAGCTGTGCCGATCAGCTGTAAACCAGTGGGAGCGCTCCTGACGGGGGCGCTCCTGTTGTGGATGCCAGTGGCACAGGCTGCCGGCATGCTGACGCGCTACACCGATTATCGGGAGCGTGTCTTCGATCGTCAGGGTCAGTTGCAATATCAATTGACCACCCACGAATACTTGCAGCGGATGCCCAGCGGGCGTCCGTCATTGTCCAGTCTGTTTGCGTTGCGAGAGATGCAACGAGCATCACTGCAGCTCAAGCAGGGCACCTTGATGGTGAATGACGTCATCGTGCGCTTCGAGCATGGGCATTATCAGGACGGCATGCTGGTGATGGGTAACACGGAAGTGACCCTGCCTGAGGGTCGCATGCTGGCCGCTTCACTGCGATTTGATCCCGTCCAGCAGGTGCTGGATGCCCCCCGCGCCCGGTTGCTCAGCTTTTCCGGTGAGGTACTGGGCCAATACCGGGACTATCACCGCCCCCTTCGTTGATCCTGCCGGTTGGTCTCTGGCGGCTCAGGCCGTATAATCCCCGCCTGTATAAATAAACAGGAGTGGTGATGGACGTTTCAACCCTGCTCGACGGGCTCAATGACAAGCAAAGAGACGCGGTGGCGGCCCCCCGTTGCAACCTGCTGGTGCTGGCCGGTGCCGGTTCGGGCAAGACCCGGGTGCTGGTGCACCGTATCGCCTGGCTGATGCAGGTGGAACGCTGTTCACCCTTCTCCATCATCGCGGTCACCTTTACCAACAAGGCGGCGGCCGAGATGCGTGGCCGGGTCGAGAAGGTGATCGGCGACGGCGTGCGCGGCATGTGGATCGGCACCTTCCACGGCATCGCCCACCGCTTGCTGCGGGCCCACCATCTGGATGCGGGGCTGCCACAGGATTTCCAGATCCTCGACTCCGACGACCAGTACCGCCTCATTCGCCGGGTGCTCAAGGCGCTCAACCTCGACGAGAAGCACTGGGCCCCGCGCGCCGTGATGGGCTACATCAACGGCAAGAAGGACGAGGGGCTGCGCCCCGGCGACATCGACCTCTACGGCGACCCCGTCACCCGCACCTATCAGCAGATCTACAAGACCTATCAGGAGACCTGCGATCGCTCCGGGCTGGTGGATTTTGCCGAGCTCCTGCTGCGCGCCCACGAGCTGTGGCTCAACAAGCCGCACATCCTCGAGCACTACCGCGACCGCTTCCAGAACATCCTGGTGGACGAGTTCCAGGATACCAACGGTATCCAGTACGCCTGGCTGCGCATGCTGGCCGGCGACAGCGGCAAGGTGATGATCGTCGGCGACGATGACCAGTCCATCTACGGCTGGCGCGGCGCCAAGATCGAGAACATCCAGCGCTTCCTGACCGACTATCAGGGCGCCGAGACCATCCGCCTCGAGCAGAACTACCGCTCCACCGCCAATATCCTCAAAGCCGCCAACTGCGTCATCGCCAACAACGCCGAGCGCCTCGGCAAGGAGCTGTGGACCGAGGGGGCCGAGGGTGAGCCGATTTCGCTGTACGCCGCCTTCAACGAGGTGGACGAAGCACGCTTCGTGGTCGGCCGCCTCAAGGATTGGAAAGAGAAGGGCGGTTTGCTCGCCGACTGCGCCATCCTCTATCGCTCCAACGCCCAGTCGCGGGTGCTGGAAGAGGCGCTGATGCAGGACGCCATGCCCTACCGCATCTACGGCGGCCTGCGCTTCTTCGAGCGCCAGGAAATCAAAGACGCCATGGCCTACCTGCGGCTTATCAACAACCGTGGCGACGACGCCAGCTTCGAGCGGGTGGTCAACACCCCGACCCGCGGCATCGGCGATCGCACCCTCGAGATCCTGCGCAACAACGCCCGGGATCAGGGCCAGAACCTGTGGCAATCGGCCAAGGCGCTGCTCAATGACAAGGTGCTGACCGGCCGCGCCGGCAACGCGGTGCGCGGCTTTGTGGATCTCATCGACGCGCTGGAGGAGCAGGTCTCCCTGCTGCCCCTGCACCAGCAGGCGGATATCGCCATCCAGCACTCCGGCCTCAAGGCGATGTATCTGGCGGAAAAAGGCGAGAAATCCCAGGCGCGGGTAGAAAACCTGGACGAACTGGTCACCGCCTGCCGCCAGTACCAGCGCCCGGACGAGCTGGAGGACATGAGCGATCTCTCCGCCTTCCTCGCCCACGCGGCGCTGGAATCTGGCGAGAATCAGGCGGACGAATATGCCGACGCGGTGCAGCTGATGACATTGCACAGTGCCAAGGGGCTGGAGTTCCCGCTGGTGCTGCTGGTCGGCGTGGAAGAGGGCATGTTCCCCAGCCAGCAATCCACCGAGGAGTCGGGGCGGCTGGAGGAGGAGCGGCGCCTCTGTTACGTGGGCATGACCCGCGCCATGGAGAAGCTCTACATCTGTTATGCCGAGAGCCGCCGCATCTACGGCCGCGAGATGTTCCACAAGCCGAGCCGCTTTATCCGCGAAATGCCCGCCGAGTGCCTGGAAGAGATCCGGCTGCGCACCCAGGTCAGCCGCCCCACCCAGTACGGCCGCTTCAGCCAGAACGAGGTGCAGCAGAGCTTCGACGCCAGCGGCATCAAGCTCGGCCAGCGGGTGCTCCATCCGAAATTCGGGGAAGGCATAGTGCTGAACTTCGAAGGGGTCGGCCAGCAGAGCCGGGTGCAGATCCAGTTCGACGACGTCGGCGCCAAGTGGCTGGTGACGGCCTATGCCAGATTGGAGGCGCTCTAATCCCCTCACCCTGACCCTCTCCCAACGGGAGAGGGGATCATCCCCGCCTCCTTCTCCCCTGCGGGGGAGGGTCTGTTCCCGTGGTCGTTTTTGCTTCCTTCTCCCATGGCGGGAGAGGGGCCAGTTCCCGAGATCGTCTTTGCTCCCTTCTCCCCTTGTGGGAGAAGGGTTGGGGATGAGGGGGCGCTTGCTGATGGCATTGCTGGCGCCGTGCAGGATGCGAGGGCTTGGCCCTCGACAGGGTTTCGCCCGCCCTTCGGGCCTGGGCGAGTGACTTTGGAAAGACCCAAAGTCACCAAAGGTCTTCTCCCCCGCCAATCCGCTGGCTTCGCCAGTCCCCTCAGTTCAGAGCCAACGTCGGACGGGCCGCCGCAGACGGCACATCCCTGTGCCGGCTGCGGCTACGCCATCATCCCTGATGGCGTCCCTGACGTTGTCTCTGATCCTCGGCGGATTGGAGGGGGATCAATACCGTGCCTGCCTTTGGCTTAGAAGCATCCTGGATAGTCACTTAAGCCAGAACGAGGGTCGCACGATCTCTGAGACCAGCGGCATCAAGCTCGGTCGGCGGGTGCTTCATCGGAAATCGGGGAAGGGACAGTGCTGAACTTCGAGGGGGTCGGTGTCAAGTGGCCAGCCGCTGACTGCTCCAGACTGGAAGCGCCTGACTTCTTTTGTCTTTTAAATACACTAACTGTATGGAGATGGTATTCACCTGACAGTTGCCCACAAAAGGGAGTGGTCATACGGCTTCAAACCGGATAACAAAACGGTACCCCTACCGTGTTATCTGGAGTCACCGTATGACCACCAACGAGAAAGTAGCACGTCGTAAACTCAGCCTGCTAGAACTCGCCAAAGAGCTCAATAACGTCAGCAAAGCCTGCAAGCTCATCGGCTACAGTCGTCAGCAGTTCTACGAAATCCGTCGTAATTACCAGACCTATGGCGCCGAGGGCTTGCTCGACAAACTGCCCGGCTGTAAAGGGGCTCATCCCAACCGGGTCGCGCCCGAGATTGAGCAGGCCATCCTCGATTACTCCCTCACCAGGCCTACTCACGGTCCGCTGCGGGTCGCGCAAGAACTAGCTCTGCAAGGCATCAACGTCAGTGCCGGCGGCGTGCGTGGCGTGTGGCAACGTCACGATTTGCTCTCCAAACACGACCGCTTGCTGCGCCTTGAGAAAACCCATCGGGAACAAACGATTGAGCTCAATGACGAGCAAATTCGCCTGCTCGAGCGCTTCAGCCCCGAGTTTCGCGAACGCCAGATTGAGGTCCACTACACCGGGGAACTGGTGGCGGTCGACACCTTCTTCGTCGGCGCGCTCAAGGGGGTCGGCAAGGTGTATCTGCAAACCGTGCTGGACTGCTATAGCCGCCACGCCTGGGGGCGGCTCTACACCAGCAAGCTGCCCATCACCTCGGTCCATGTGCTCAACGAAACGGTGCTGCCATTCTTTGAAACCCACGAGGCACGGGTCTATACCATCCTGTCAGATAACGGGCGCGAGTTCTGTGGGCGCCCTGACCATCATCCCTACGAGCTGTTTCTGCAACTGGAGGGAATTGAACACCGGACAACCAAGGTACGCAGGCCGCAGAGCAATGGCTTTATCGAGCGGTTGCACCGCACACTGCTGGATGAGCACTTCCGTATCAAGGGGAGGACGACCTGGTATGAGTCGGTGGAGCAGATGCAGACAGACCTGGATAGCTACCTGGAACACTACAACACCCAGCGGCCACATCAGGGCAGGATGATGGAGGGTCAGACCCCCTACAGCAT
>NZ_JBFOCP010000043.1:0-48385 GCF_040907855.1 Aeromonas sp. s4
ATGCTGGGCACCGCCATGCAGCGCCTGGGTACCGGTCTGCGCATCAACTCCGCCGCCGATGACGCCGCCGGTCTGCAGATGGCCACCCGTCTGCAAGCCCAGTCCAACGGCCAGAAGGTCGGCATGCGCAACGCCCAGGACGCCGTCTCCATGATGCAGACCGCCGAAGGTGCTATGGACGAGATGACCAACATCGTTCAGCGCATGAAAGACCTGGCCACCCAGGGCGCCAACGGCACCGCGAGCGCGGAAGACCGTCTGGCCATGGGCACCGAAATGAAAGAGCTGTCTGCCGAGCTGAAGAACATCAGCGACAACACCAAGTTTGGTGGTCAGGCTCTGATCAGCGATGCGGGCAAGTTCGGTGCCGCGGCAGTGACCTTCCAGATCGGTGGTTCAGCCGCCGAGAAGCTGGATGTGGATGCCAGCGGCAATGTTCAGGCCGTCAACGCAGCCATTGATACCGCGCAAACCGATTTTGCCACCGCCGATGTGGCGGCCACCGCCCTGGCCTCCACTGCCTTCAACGCGCAGATCACCAAGATGGAAGACGCCCTGGATGCCATCGGTACCGCCCGTTCCCAGTTCGGTGCCAACATCAACCGTCTGGAGCACACCGTCAACAACCTCTCCAACATGAAAGAGAACACCGACATGGCGAACGGCCGCATCATGGATGCCGACTTCGCCCAGGAGAGCACCAACATGACCAAGAACCAGATGCTGATGCAGGCTGGCATGTCCGTGCTGTCCAACTCCAACCAGATGACCGGCATGGTGACTTCCCTGCTGCGTTGATGGTTTGCCGGGCCGCCCCGAGAGGGGCGGCTCTTGTTTGACAACCGCTTGCCGGTTGGAAAGGGCCGAGCCGGTCTTTTCCAACGGGCATGCCACCGAATAAGGGGATAAAGATGCAAATAGATCCGGCCAGCACGGCGATGCAACTGGTGGCCGTCGAGCGCCAGAACATGGACAAGCTGCTGAAGAAGCAGCTGGACAGCGTCAAGGCGCAGCAGAGCGCCATCAGCAGCCTCACCACCAAGCTGTCGAGTTTCCAGACCCTGCTCAAGGATCTGAACAAGGCGAGCAGCCTGCAGGCTCAGAAGGCCACCCTGTCCCAGGAAGGGCTCATGACGGTGACGAGCAATGGCAAGGCCAGCTCGGGTCAGTACAGCTTCTTTGTGGAGCAGCTTGCCCAGTCCCATCAGGTCGGCTTGCAGCTTGACAGTGACACGGCACCGCTGCCGGCAGACGGCGTCTTCTCCCTGACCGTCAAGGGCAAGACCTTGGACATCGACCTGGCCTCTCTCCCGGCTGGCGCCACCGTCAAGGATCTGGTCTCCCAGATCAACAATGCCAAGGACAACCCGGGTGTGAAGGCGACCCTGGTACGTACCGACGGCAAGGTCAGCATGGTACTGACCAGCAAGGAGAGCGGCGTGGAGAACGCCATCACCCTGGGGTACAGCGGGGATGGCGCCAATGCCCTCGGGGTGGCGATGGCCGGCAAGACGGACATCACCCAGGCGCAGGACGCCAAGCTGCGCATGGGGGGGGACAACCCTCTCACCATCACCTCTGCCAGCAACAAGATAGAGAACGTGGTGGATGGCCTGACGTTCCAGCTGGCCAAGGCGCAAAAGGCGGATGACGCTCCGCTGCTGGTCACGGTGGATCAGGACAAGGAGGCGGTTACCGGCTCCCTCAAGAAGTTTGTCGACAGTTACAACGAGCTGGTGGACGAGCTGGCCAAGATGACCTCGAGCGATCCCAAGGCGCCGGGAGCCCTCTCCTCCGACAGCGGGGTACGCAGCCTCAAGAGCGTGATTGCCCGCAGCGTGCGGGAGCTGCCCGATGATCTGACCCTGGGGAGCCTGGGGATCAAGACCGACAAGGCGGGCAAGCTCTCCTTCAACGAGACCGACTTCAACAAGGCGCTGGAGAAGGATCCCGAGCTGCTCGGCAAGGCACTCATGGGCGACGACGGTCTGCTCAAGCGGATGAGCAATGCCCTTGACCCCTATACCAAGCGGGACGGTGCACTCAAGGGACGCAAGACAGGTCTTGAAGCGAACGAGAAGCGGGTGAACGAGCGGATGGAGGCGCTGGATCGGCGCATGGATTCCGCGTATAAGCGCTACCTCAATCAGTTCACCACCATGAACCAGATGTTGCAGACCATGGGCGCCCTGTGAGACGGCTAGCCCGTAACACTTTGAATAAGCGAGTTTTTCATGTTTGAACCCCAAGAAGGCTATGACGCCTACCAGTTCGCCGCCACCCAGGCCAAGGCAGCGAGCGCCGATCCGCACCAGCTGGTGCTGATGTTGATGGATGGCCTGCTCGACGAAATAGCCAGGGCCGAGGGCCACATTCTGGCCAGGCAGTACGAGCGCAAGGGGCAGTCCATCAACAAGTGTCTGCAGATCCTGGGAGGGCTCGACAGTGCCCTCGATATGGACAAGGGCGGGGAGCTGGCCAGCAACCTGCACCGTCTCTACGACTACTGCGGCCAGCGGCTGTTCGAGATCAGTGTGGCCAACGATGTCGCGGGCTTTGCAGAGGTGCGTCGCATCCTGCTGGAGCTGAAAGAGGGTTGGGAAGCGATGGCCCGCCATCCCCGTTGATGCGGAAATCCACCTTCCTCATGGGGCAAAGGTTGGAGCTAACGTATTGAAATATAATGTTTATATATTTGGCCTGCTCCTTGCTTGCCCGCAAGGTCGTCCTATTTTGAGGCCATCATCATGTCCATGACAGGAGCCGTGCCCCCCGGTGCGGAACGCGAGACACGTCAGCGCCAGCTTCTGGGGCTCGGGCGTCTTATCTTGCAGCAGGCCCGCGCCGGACAGTGGGATGCGGTGCGGCTGGCGGATCAGCGTCTGGCCCAGCTGGTGGCGCATCTGAACAGCCAGCCTGCATTGTGGCAATCCCTGATGCCGGCCCGGGATCAGGTGCGCCACTGGCATCGGGAAGCCTTCGCGCTCTGTGAGCAGGAAACGGTGCTGCGCAAGCAGGAGTGGGACAGCCTCTCCCGCAAGCGGGAAGGACTGCAGGCCTACGACGAGGCGCAGACATGGGCATGATCCCTCTCCCCGTGGCAGAGACACTGCCCGCTTCCCCATCCGGTGGTTTTACCCGCCTCTCCCGCCAGCCTGACGGGCAGGGGGAAGAGTACCAGCCTCTGGATCTTCCGCAGGAGGCGATGCTTCCTCCGTCCACCGCCCCTTCCGCCCCCGTCGACGAGACGGAGCAGGAGGAGAGCGTCGACGTGGCTGCGGATGTTGCCGAGCAACTCGCCGCCTTCAACCAGATGCCACCACCTTTTGTCCGACAGGAGGAGGGACGCATTCCTCCTGTCCGTTTGTCATCGAGTGCCGGCCTTGCCCCCGTCGGGGAGGTGCAACCCGCCTCCTCGCCTGTGCTGCGCACCCTCAGCGGGTTCGAGCGAATGGAAGGGGAGCGGATGCCGGTGTCGCCGGTTTCCGTTGGCAAGGAGAGCCTCCCTCAACCCGCCGGGGAGCTGGCCATGCGAATGCTCCAGCCGACCACCCAGGGCGAGCAGCCTGCGACCCGGAGTGCGGCAGTGGTGGCGTCTCTTCCCGGGGAGCCCGCCCCGGAGCGGGAGGTCAGCGTCACCGAATTCAAGGCAATGGCGGGGTTGTCGCCCGCGCTCTCTGCCACCAGGCCTGCGGAATACCAGTGGGCACCGGCGCGTCTTGCCGCAAGCGAGGCCCAGTGGGGCCAGCAGCTGGTCGATGTGCTCAAAGACAGGGTCGAGCTGCAGGTGAACCATAGCATCAAGCAGGCCCATATCCGCCTCGATCCCCCCGAGCTGGGTCGCCTCGAACTGACCGTGAGAATGGAAGGGGATCGGCTCAACGTGCAGCTGAACGTGACCAACCCGGCGGTGCGTGAAGCCCTGATCCAGTCGATGGAGCGGCTTCGCATGAGTTTGGCTCCCCATCATGCCGGTGGTGTCGAGGTGAACGTGGGCCAGGGGGGAGAGCAGGAGCGGGGGGATCGCTGGCAGCAGGAAAAGATCCTGGCAGGTCGACGACAGTGGCAGGAAGAACAGGACGCATCGGGCAGTGCTGGCCAGGATTGGCTCAACACCCTGGTGTGACATTTCAAGATCTGGCAATAGCGAGAGTGATTTCAAATTATGCGGCGTGTCATGAAGTGGTTGATGGTGATAATGATGGCGCTGTGCCTGCTGGCGGCGCTGGCCTATGGCGCTTATCTCAAGCGGGATACGGTTGCCGTCTGGCTGGGCCTGGCAGAGGCCAAGCCCGAGCTGAGCAAGACGCCGCTGTTCAAACCGATGGAGCGTTTCGTCATCAGCCTGGAGGGGGACAGAGAGCCCCACTATCTGGTGCTGGAGCTGGCGCTGGTCACCCACAATCCCCAGCAACTGGAAACGCTCAACGAGCTGACCCCCCTGATCCGCAATGCCATGGTGCAATATTTCAGCCATCGCTCCCATGAGGCGGTGAAGCAGGAGCTGCAGAACATCTCGGCCCTTCAGACCTCTCTGCTCGGCAAACTGGTGGGAACCCTGGAGGGGTATGGCTACAAGCCCTATCTGGATGAAGTGCTGGTCACCAAGGTCCTGGTGCAGTAGCGAACATGATGGACGCTGGTTGGGATACTCCCTGCGAACTGACCGCCTCCGCTCCCCGCACCAGTGAGCAGGTGATCCTGAGCCGTTATCTGCCTCTGGTGAAGCGGGCAGCAACTCACTTGCGCAGTCAGGTGAGCGCCAGCTTCGATCAGGAGGACATGGAGCAGGTCGGCATGATGGGACTGCTGGAAGCCTGGCGTCGCTATGGGGGTGAACCGGATGCCCAGTTCGAGAGCTATGCCTTCAAGCGGGTGCGGGGAGCCATGCTGGATGAGCTGCGGCGCCTCGACTGGCGCCCCCGTCAGCTGCGCCAGCAGGTGCACGGTCACAATCAGGTACAGCGGGAGCTGTTCAACCGTCTGGGGCGCAACCCGACCGAGCAGGAGCTGGCACAGGCGCTTTCCTGCACCGTCGAGGAGGTGCGCCAGCTCGCCTATGCGAGCCAGGCCGAGGCGTTGCAGAGTCTGGAGGAGTGGCTGGAGAACGGGGGCAGGGCGCCCGCATCCGAGTCTGACGATCAGGATCTGGCCATGACCCTTGGCAAGGTGCTCGGCACCCTGGATAAGCGTGAACAGCTGCTGCTTTCCCTTTATTACCAGCAGGAATTGAACATGAAGGAGATTGCACTGGTGCTCGGGTTGACCGAGTCGCGGGTGTGCCAGCTCCACAAGCAGTGCGTCCTTCAGCTCAAGCAGCGATTGGTCGACTCCATATAGTTATGCCTCTCCCCGCGGGGGGAGTCTTGTTGATTTCTGCGGGAGCATCCATGCAAAAACAGATTGGTCTTGGTGTCATTTTCGTATGTGTGATCGGCGGCTTCATGATGGCCGGGGGGCGCCCCATCGCCCTGTGGCAGCCTGCCGAACTCATCATCATCATAGGGGCGGCGGTCGGCTCCATGTTCCTTGGCAATTCCAAGGAGGTGATGCATGAAATGTGGCGCCAGATGAAGCTTTGCTTCAAGTCCAACAAGGACGAGAAGGAGATCTATCGCGAACTGCTGACCCTGATGCACCAACTGCTGGAAGAGACCCGCAACAAGGGGATGAAGGCGTTGGACGAACACGTGGAGAATCCGCAGCAGAGCTCCGTCTTCCTCATGTATCCCCAGGTATCGGAAGATCCGCAACTGCTGGGCTTCATCATCGACAACCTGCGTCTGCTAGGCATGGGCAAGATCACGCCCCATGAGCTCGACACCATACTGGAGCAGGAGATCATGGCCATCGAGGAGGACATGCTCAAGCCCGCCCATGCGCTGCACAAGACCGGGGAGGCCTGCCCCGGCTTCGGGATCCTGGCGGCGGTGATGGGGATCATCATCACCATGCAGCAGCTCGACGGCCCCCTCAGCAACATAGGCGTACACGTGGCGGCCGCCCTGGTGGGCACCTTCATCGGCATCTTCCTCTGTTATTGCCTGCTGGAGCCCATCAGCAATGCCATGGAGGAGATGGTCAAGCGCCGCATCGGCATGCTGATGTGCATCAAGTCGATCCTGATCGCCCAGCTGCGGGGCAAGACGCCGCTGCTCTCCGTCGATTCCGGCCGCAAGATGCTGGAGCCTGACGTGAAACCCAGCTTCCTCGAACTGGAAGACTGGGTGACCAACAGGGCCATGTGATGCGCAACCACGAGCAGATCGTCATCAAGCGCCAGCAGCGGCGCAGCAGCGCTCCCAAGGGGGGTGGTGCATGGAAGGTGGCCTTCGCCGACTTCACCCTGGCCATGATGGCCTTCTTCATGGTGCTCTGGATCCTGGCCGTCTCCAGCCAGGAGGAGCGTGATGTGGTGGCCAGCCGTCTACGCGACTACAGCATCATGGACAGCGAGGCCAATCCCTTCGATATCCGCAACAGTCCCTATCCGGTGGATCTTGGCGGCAACCCCTCGGTACTGGAGGAGTTGAGTCCCCAGTTCGTGGAGGAGGGGCAGCGTATGCCCAGACACATGGAGCGTGACCGCAGCATCTTTACCGATGGCGCCAAGGGAGGCTATGAGAGCCTGCTGGCGGGCAAGATTGAGGGAGAGAAGCAGATGGCGCAGTTGGCCGGTTTCATCGGGTCCATGGCGGATCAGATGCAGGCCAGAAACAACCTGGAGCTGCAATTGGTGCCCCAGGGTCTGCGGATCCTGATCCGCGACGATGACGAGCGCGAGATGTACAGCCGTGGCAGCGCCCGCATCAGCCCCTATTTCCGCCATCTGCTGATGGCACTGGCTCCTGTCTTTCAGCGAGTGGAGAACCGGGTCATGATCTCGGGCCACACCGACAGCACCCCCTTTGCCGGTGACAACTACAGCAACTGGGAGCTCTCCTCCGATCGCGCCATGATGGCGAGGCGTGTCCTGCTTGCTGGCGGCATGCCCCCCGAGCGGGTGGGTCAGGTGGTCGCCATGTCGGATACCATGCTGGACAACACCGCCGATCCCAAAGGCAGCCAGAACCGCCGCATCGAGTTGCTGGTGATGACGACCCAGGCGGAAAAGAGCCTGGAGCAGCTGTTCAGTGCCCAAACCCAAGCCGCCACCCGGACAGCCAAGGATGCCGTTGCCCATGGAAACCCCTGACGCCGATCTGCCCCCCGTGACACCGTTCAAGGATCCCAGGCGCAAACTGCCGCGCTGGTATCTCCATGACGGGACCACGCCCCTGGAATCCCAGAGTTGCGGCATCGCGGCCCGGCTCATGGTCTCCGGCCTGCTGTTCGACAAGCGCATCGGACGGGCGGTGATCAAGGATATCGGACCGGGTGGGGTCGGTTTCCTCGCCCCCGCCCGTTTTACCTTGCCCGATAACGTCAGCCTGTCGTTGTCACCGCGGATCGTGCTGGCCTGTCATATCACCCATCGCAGAGCCATAGGCCAGTACCTCAGCTTCTACGGCGCGCGATGGGTCGATCCTGACTCGGTGGATCTCGCGCCTGTTCTGAGCCACTGGCGCCACTGTTTCATGGCGCCAGCAGAGGGCGAGCCTGCTCCAATCCCAGTGGATCCGGCAACCGCTCAAGAGTGAGGCCTCCCCGCCCCATGTCCAGTCCCCGTGCAGGCAGCAACAGCAGGGGATCGTGCAGGCTTTCCAGGGACACGGCCCGCACCAGCTGCGGGCGTGTCTCTTGATGGCGCGGGGCAGGAGGGGCCTTGCCTCCGCCATAAACGATGGGGCAGTCACTCACCTCCCGGGGATCGGGCAATCGCCAGGCGGGATTCCACCGGCTTGCCTCGTTCATGGCAACCCCCCGTTCCATGGCCCACTCCAGCAATGAGCAGCCCCCCGGCTGCCGCCATACCCGGATATTTTCTCCCGCCTGCCAGGGCGGCAGGACAAACCCGTGCTGCGCCGCTCTGTCCAGCAATTGGGAGAGCGCGAGGAAGCGCGCCACATAGAGGCGCGTTTCGGTAGGCAATTGCAACTCCCACACATTGCGTGTCCCGCCGTTGAGCACCGCCTTCAGTACTCTTCCCTCTCCCGCGTTGTAGGCCGCCAGTGCCAGCAACCAGTCCTGCCCGAAGAATTGATGCAGCCACCCGAGGTAGGAGAGCGCCGCCTCCGTCGCCAACGGCAGGGAGTAGCGGCCATCGAAGCCGTTTGTCATGGGGACGGAGAAGCGGGCTGCGGTATCCGGCATCAGCTGCCAGGGCCCGGCGGCGCCCGCCGAGGAGATCACGTCAAGCCGGTAGCTGCTCTCGATCAGGGGCAGCAGAGCCAGCATGGGTGGGAGTTTTCGCGTCTGAACCTGCTCCGTGACCCAGCGGATCATGGGCTGGGACTCGGCGAGCCTCGTCTGCAGGTGGCTGCGCTGACGCAGCAGAAAGCGGGTCTGCTCGTTGACCAGCTCGGCACCCGGGCCGACAACGGGGGTAGGAAAACCCGCCTGCCAGTGATAATGATCATAGGAGTAACAAACGGCACTGCTCAGTAGAGAGAGCCCGGGGAGAAGGCGCAGGGATATTTTGGCAACAGCGGACAGAGCCTGGCGGGAAAATGATAAAAACACGATGTATCTCAACAGTTTTTGACAATATCTGTCGACTGTTCATGTGGTATCCAGGACGTGATAAGCATGATAACACGAGTAAAAAAGACCCCAAAGGCGGGCAGGGCGATTCAGAAATTTCTGCTTTATCTGATCCTCGTTAATTTTGGTTTGATGTGGCTCTATATCATGTATGCCGACGAGCTGACATTGGGCGCCAATCTACTGCTGACTTTTCTTCTCATCGTCTATAACCTGCTGCTCTGCCAGCTGGTGGTGCTGAGAGCCCGTCGGGTAGGGGATGGCTATATCATCTATCCCGTGGTGGGCGTCAGCATTATGCTGTGCGCCGTCGTGCTGTTCCGTTTCATCATTTCCCCGTGAAATCGATTAATTACGAGGCTCACTTCGCCGGGATGATTTAATTCTCCCATGAATAACTTGTGGAAAATCAATTCATTTAATCGGTAGTCCCATCACGCTGCGTCAATATGTTCCCCATGCCCGAGATCCTTGCTTGAAAAGCCCCCTGCTCGTCCTTAAACTTCATGGTGGAGAAAAGTGGATCAAAGTGGTTTTATTGGGCATCTAGCCCCCATAACTCACCTTCGGGGACTGCAATTTGTTGCGTGGCGCTCACGCCATCAGCCTGGACAGCAAGGGGCGGTTGGCGATTCCGACCAAATTTCGTGATTGGCTGCGCGACGAATGCGACGGCCAGCTGGTCTGCACCATCGACATCGCCCATCCCTGTCTGCTGCTTTATCCCCTGAATGAATGGGAAGAGGTGGAGCGCAAGCTGAAGACCCTTTCCAGCACCAACCCGGCGGAACGCCGCCTGCAGCGTCTGCTGCTCGGCCACGCGGCCGAATGCGAACTGGATGGCAATGGCCGTCTGCTGCTCAGCCAGCCGCTGCGCAGCCATGCCGGGCTGGACAAGAAAGTCATGCTGGTGGGCCAGCTCAACAAATTCGAGCTGTGGGATGAAGCCCGCTGGCAACAACAGATCAACGACGACATCCTGGGCCTGCCCGAGGACGACTGGGCAAGTTCACCACGACTACAGGATTTTTCTTTATAAATGACCCAAGCCGCTGAACACATCACAGTGCTGTTGCACGAAGCCGTCGAAGGGCTGGCCATCAAGCCGGACGGTATCTACGTCGACGGTACCTTTGGCCGGGGTGGTCACTCTCGTCTCATTCTCCAGCATCTGGGCCCGAACGGCCGTCTGATCGCCATCGACCGGGATCCCCAGGCCATTGCCGAGGCGGCCAAGATCCAGGATCCCCGTTTCGAGATCGTGCACGGTCCCTTCTCCGGCATCACCCGTTATCTGACCGAGCGCGGCCTGCTGGGCAAGGTCGATGGCTTCCTGCTGGATCTCGGTGTCTCCTCCCCCCAGCTTGACGATGCCGAACGTGGCTTCAGCTTCATGAAGGACGGCCCGCTCGACATGAGGATGGATCCCACCTCCGGTCAGAGCGCCGCCGAGTGGCTGGCCCGTGCCGATGTGGACGACATCGCCTGGGTGCTGAAAACCTTCGGTGAGGAGCGCTTCGCCAAGAAGATTGCTCGCGCCATCGTACACGATCGGGTGACCGAGCCCTATGTGCGCACCCGCCAACTGGCGGAGATGATTGCCCGGGTCAACCCGAGCAAGGAGAAGGGCAAGCACGCGGCGACCCGCAGCTTCCAGGCCATCCGCATCTATATCAACAGCGAGCTGGACGAGATCGAAACCGCCCTCAACGGCGCGCTGGACGTGCTGGCTCCTCACGGCCGTCTCTCCGTCATCAGCTTCCACTCTCTGGAAGATCGGCTGGTGAAACATTTCATTCGCAAGCACGAGAAAGGTCCTGAAGTACCCCACGGCATTCCCCTGACTGAAGCCCAGCTTGCCGGTGGTCGCAAGCTGAAATCGATCGGCAAGGCGCTCAAGCCTTCCGACCACGAGGTCAATGAAAACACCCGGTCCCGCAGCTCGGTGCTGCGGGTCGCAGAGCGTCTTGCGGAGTAAACGATGAGCGACGTGCGCGTTCACCTCGCCAGGGAGATCGTTGCGGATCTCTGGCGCCACAAGTTGCAGGTCCTGTTGACCGTCGCCGTGCTGGTCACCGCCTTTGCGGTGATCCTGGTGACCAACATGACCCGGGGTCTGACGGCCAAGCAGAACGATCTGATGGCGGAGGAGGACAGGCTCAACATCGAGTGGCGCCACCTCTTGCTGGAACAGGGCACACTGGCTGAGCACTCCCGGGTGGCGAGTCTGGCCATGGACAAGTTGCAGATGGCTCGTCCCCTGGTGACCACTGAAAAGGTAATTACACAACCATGACACGCAAGGCCGCCACCAAGGCTCCGGCAAAGGACAAAGCCAAGGCGAAAGCACCCTCACTCTACCCGTGGCGCTTTCGTACCCTGGTTTTCTTCATCGGCATCGCGTTTGCGGGGCTGATCCTGCGGCTGGCCTGGATCCAGGTGATCGATCCGGACAGACTGCGCCAGGAGGGGGACATGCGCTCCCTGCGCACCACCTCCACCCAGGCGGTGCGCGGCATGATCACGGACCGCAATGGCGAACAGTTGGCGGTATCCGTGCCGGTCGAAGCGGTCTGGGCTGATCCCAAGACGGTGCACGAGTCCGGTGCCATCCACAACGAGCGTGCCTGGCTGGCACTCTCCGCCGTGCTCAAGCTCGACATCAACACCCTCAAGCATCGCATCGCCAACCCGAGCAAGCGCTTCGTCTATCTGCAGCGGCAGGTGACGCCTGCGGTGGCCGAGTACATCAAGGGGTTGAAGCTGGGGGGCATCTATCTGCGCCCCGAGGCGCGCCGTTTCTACCCGACCGGCGAGATAAGCTCCCACCTGGTGGGGGTGACCAACATCGATGGCAGCGGCATCGAGGGGATTGAGCGCAGCTACAACGAGTGGCTGACCGCAACCCCTGGCGAGATGCGGGTGCGCAAGGACAGGCAGGGCCGCGTCATCGAGCGCCTGGGCCTGGTGAAAGAGGGCAAGCACGCCAACGATCTGCAACTGAGCATCGATCAGCGGGTGCAGGCGCTGGCCTATCGCGCCCTCAAACGGGCTACCGACGAGAACAAGGCCACCTCCGGCTCCATGGTGATGCTGGATGTGAAGACCGGCGAGGTGCTCGCCATGGTCAACACCCCCTCCTACAACCCGAACAACCGTGGCCAATACCAGAGTTTCCGGGTGCGAAACCGGGTGGTGACCGATACCTATGAGCCGGGTTCCACGGTCAAGCCATTGATTTTGCTTAGTGCCTTGCAAGCCGGTGTCACCAGCTGGAAGGACTTCATCCCGGGCGGCCCCCTCTTCATCGGGGCCAAGCAGATCCGTGACGTGAGTATCCACAAGGCGACCAACCTGTACGACATCCTGCGCTACTCCTCCAACATCGGCATGTCGCGCATCGCGCTGCGGATGCCGGCCCAGGAGATGATCAATACCCTGAGCATGGTGGGATTCGGCATGGACACCGGCAGCGGCCTGATGGGGGAGAGCAGCGGCATGCTGCCCCAGCGTCGCCGCTGGTCCGACATCGAGCGAGCTACCCTGTCGTTTGGTTATGGTCTGCGAGTGACCCCGCTGCAGCTGGCCTCCGCCTACGCCACCCTGGCCAACAAGGGCAAGCGGGTACCGCTCTCCATCATCAAGGTGACCAAGCCGCCCAAGGGTGAGCAGGTCATCGATCACAACAACGCCGCTGCTATGTTGCAGGCGCTGGAGTACGTGGTCAGCAATGCCATTCCCAAGGCCCAGATCCCCGGTTATCGGGTCGGTGGCAAGAGTGGTACCGCCAAGGTGGCCGTGGCTGGGGGCTATGGCAAGGACTACATGGCCTGGTTTGCCGGTTTCGCACCGGCCAGCAATCCCCGTTTCGTCATGGTGGTGGTGATCAACGAACCCAAGGGGGATGCCTACTACGGCGGTGCCGTGGCGACCCCGCCCTTTGCGGAGGCCATGGGAGGCGTGTTGCAGCTCTTCAACATCCGTCCCGATGCGATCCCGCCCGAGGTACCCGCCAAGCTTGCCCGCACGGAGGCCAACAATGGCGCACCGCGTACTTGACGGGCATCCGGTTTTTTCCATCGGCCCCGCTGCTGTCGGGGCGTTTTCCATGGCGTGTACGAGCGCCCGCATTCCCGCATTTTCGGAGGCTTCCCATGCCGCCCCGCACACTTGATCAACTGATGAGCTGCTTCGGCATCGATGCCCCGGCGCTTTCCCTCACCGATCTCCAGCTCGACAGCCGGCGGGTCGGTCCCGGCTCGCTCTTCGTGGCGATTCGTGGCCATCAGGTGGATGGCAGGCGCTTCATCGAACAGGCGGTGGCTCAGGGAGCGACCGCCGTGCTGTTTGAGGAGGACGGAGAATTCGTCCCTCCGGCGACCCAGATCCCCTGCATCGGCATGAGGGATCTTCCCGCTCGTCTCTCCGAGCTGGCCGGTCATTTCTACGGTCACCCTGCGCAAAAGCTGCAACTGGTGGGCATCACGGGCACCAACGGCAAAAGCACCACGGCCCTGCTGGTGGCCAACTGGCGCACCCTGCTGGGGGGCAAGGCCGGGGTCATGGGCACCATAGGCAACGGTCTGTTTGGCGAGCTCATCGAAGCAGAGAACACCACGGGCAGCGCGGTCCAGGTGCAGGCCAATCTGGCCGCCTTGCAGCAGCAGGGGGCCGATCTGGTGGCGATGGAGGTCTCCAGCCACGGTCTGGTGCAGCATCGCGTGGCGGCCCTGCCGTTTGCCGCGGCAGTCTTCACCAACCTGAGCCGGGATCATCTGGACTATCACGGCACCATGGAGGCCTATGCCGCCGCCAAGGAGGAGCTGCTGAAGCTGGTGGATGAGCCTTGCGCCGTCATCAACGCCGATGATCATCTGGGACGGCAATGGCTGGCGACCTATCCCGGTGCGGTGGCCTTCGGGGTTCATGGTCCGATTGAAAACCATGCTGGACGACAACTGACGGCGCAGGATCCCTATTTCCACCAACAAGGTTTTGATACGCGCATTAACTCCAGCTGGGGGAATGGTGTATTATCCGCCCCCTTGCTCGGCCGCTTCAACGTCAGCAACGTGCTGGGCGCCATGGGCGCCATGCTGGTGCTCGGCTACGACTTCGATGACCTGCTGGCGACGGCCCCCAGACTGCAACCGGTGACCGGTCGCATGGAGTGCTTCGGCGGTGGCGATGCGCCGCTCGCCGTGGTCGATTACGCCCACACCCCGGATGCGCTGGAGAAGGCATTGCAGGCCCTGCGGGTGCACTGTCACGGCCGGCTCTGGTGCCTGGTGGGTTGTGGTGGCGACAGGGATCGCGGCAAGCGTCCCATGATGGCTGCCATGGCGGAGCAGCATGCTGACTGCGTGATCCTGACCGACGACAATCCCCGTACCGAGGAGCCGGCCCGGATCATGGCCGACATGGTGGCGGGTCTTCGCGATCCCGGCGCCGTGCAGATTGAGCATGACAGGACCAAGGCAATCCAGTTGGCACTGAGCCAAGCGAGCAAAGAGGACATCATCCTGGTGGCCGGCAAAGGCCACGAGGATTATCAGATCATTGGAACCGACAAGCGGCACTACAGCGATCGGGAAACCGTCGCAGCCGCCTTGCACACATTAATGGAGTCATTCAAATGATGACCCTCAGGCTTGCCGACCTGGCGCAGGTGCTCGATGCCCGTCTGATCGGGGGCGACCATGAGATCACGGCGGTCAGCACCGACACCCGGACCCTGGGCGCGGGGGCGCTGTTCGTGGCCCTGCGCGGCGAGCGTTTCGACGCACACGATTTCTGCGACCAGGCGGTTGCCGCCGGCGCCAGTGCCCTGCTGGTGGAGCGCGAATTGCCGCTGTCCATTCCACAACTGGTGGTGGGCGACACCCTCAAGGGGCTTGGGCGTCTGGGCAGGCTGGTGCGCGAGCGCATCAATCCGAAAGTGCTCGCCATCACCGGCAGCTGTGGCAAAACCACGGTGAAGGAGATGGCGACGGCCATCCTGCGTTGTGAAGGGGAGGTGCTGGCCACCGCCGGCAACTTCAACAACGAGGTGGGGGTGCCGCTGACCTTGCTGCGCCTCGAGCCGCAACACCAGTTCGCGGTGATGGAGCTGGGAGCCAACCACCCGGGCGAGATCGCCTGGACCACGTCGCTCGCCAGACCCGACGCCGCCATCATCAACAACGTCGCTGCCGCGCACCTGGAAGGCTTTGGCTCCCTGGAAGGGGTGTTCCATGCCAAGAGCGAAATCTTCGAAGGGTTAGGCGAGGGCGGCACCGCCATCGTCAATGCCGACAACGAGTTCTGGCCGAAGTGGCGTGAAAAGGGCATCCACTGCGCCTTCTCCCTCGAGGATCGGCGTCAGCCGTTCCACGCCCGCGACATCGTGCTCAACGAGCAGGGTTGTGCCGGGTTCGTGATGGTGACGCCCCAGGGAGAGGTGAACCTGACCCTGGCCATTCCGGGTCGCCACAACGTGGCCAACGCCCTGGCTGCTGCCGCCGGGACCCTGGCGCTGGGCGCATCGCTTGCGTCCGTCAAGGCGGGGCTGGAGCAGATGGCGCCGGTCAAGGGCCGTTTCTGCGTGCAACGCTGGGGTGGCCTCACCTTGGTGGACGACACCTACAACGCCAGCGTGGAGTCCGTGCTGGCGGGTATCGATGCCCTGACCGCCATGAACGGCTACAAGGTGCTGGTATTCGGTGACATGAAGGAGTTGGGTGAGGAGTCCGCCGCGCAGCATGCCCGGGTCGGACACCACGCCCGTGAGCAGGGCCTCGATGCCGTGCTGACCGTAGGGGAACAGAGTCGCCACACCGCAGATGCCGCGGCTGGCCGACATTTCGATAACAAGGCGTCGTTGTTTGAAGTGCTTGCGCAAATGATAAAGACACATCAGGAAATTTCGATTCTGGTCAAGGGCGCCCGTGGCTCCCGCATGGAAGATATCGTCGAGATGGTCAAGGGCCATCAGGAGTCAGCCACATGCTAGTCTGGCTGGCGGAACTGCTCACCCCGCACTTCACCTTCTTCAACGTCTTCTCCTACCTGACGTTTCGCGCCATCCTGTCGATCATCACCGGTCTGGTGGTGGCGCTCTGGATGGGGCCGCGCCTCATCCGTCGCCTGCAGATCATGAAGTTCGGCCAGGTGATCCGCAACGACGGTCCCGAATCCCACCTCAGCAAGAAGGGCACCCCGACCATGGGCGGCCTGATGATCATTGCAGCCATTTTCACTTCTGTGCTGCTCTGGTGCCGCCTCGACAACCCCTATGTCTGGCTGGTGCTGTTCGTGCTGGGGGCCTATGGCACCATCGGTTTTGCCGATGACTATCTCAAGGTGGTGCGCAAGAACACCGACGGCCTCATCGCCCGCTGGAAGTACTTCTGGCAGTCCGCGGTCGCGCTGGGTGTGGCGGTCTTCCTCTACGCCACGGCCACCCACGATGGCCAGACCCAGCTGGTGGTCCCCTTCCTCAAGGATGTGATGCCCCAGCTCGGCCTGATGTTCATCCTGCTGACCTACTTCGTCATCGTCGGTACCTCCAACGCGGTCAACCTGACCGATGGCCTGGATGGCCTCGCCATCATGCCCACCGTGATGGTGGCGGGGGGCTTCGCCCTGATCGCCTGGGCGACCGGCAACGTCAACTTCGCGAACTACCTGCACATTCCCTACGTGCCCTACACCTCCGAACTGGTGATCGTCTGTACCGCCATCGTGGGCGCGGGCCTGGGCTTCCTCTGGTTCAACACCTACCCGGCCCAGGTCTTCATGGGGGACGTGGGTTCCCTGGCCCTGGGCGGCGCGCTCGGTACCATCGCGGTGCTGGTGCGCCAGGAGTTCCTGCTGGTGATCATGGGGGGCGTCTTCGTGATGGAGACCGTCTCGGTGATCCTGCAGGTCGGATCCTACAAACTGCGCGGCGTGCGGATCTTCCGCATGGCCCCCATCCATCACCACTATGAGAAGAAGGGCTGGCCGGAGCCGCGCGTCATCGTGCGCTTCTGGATCATCACCCTCATGCTGGTGCTGCTTGGCCTCGCCACCCTGAAGGTGAGGTAAGCCATGGTCATCATCATCGGACTCGGCAAAACCGGACTCTCCTGCGTCGATTACTTCCTCGACCGCGGCGTCACGCCGCTGGTGATGGACACCCGTGCCAACCCGCCGGGCAAGGACGAGCTTCCCCCCGAGGTGGAGCTCATCCACGGGCTGGACGCGGAGCGGCTCAAGCAGGCGCACATGATAGTGGCCAGCCCGGGCATCGCCCTGGCGACTCCGGAGTTGAAGGCCGCCGCCGAGTTCGGGGTGCGCATCGTCGGTGACATCGAACTGTTCGTGCGTGAAACCCAGACGCCCGTCATCGCCATCACCGGCTCCAACGGCAAGAGCACGGTCACCACTCTGGTGGGTGAGATGATCGCCGAGGCGGGACTCAAGGTCGGTGTGGGGGGCAATATTGGCACCCCGGCGCTGTCACTCCTCAAGCAGCCCATGGATCTCTGCGTGCTGGAGCTCTCCAGCTTCCAGCTCGAGACCACCTACAGCCTGCGGGCCGCCGCCTCCGTGGTCTTGAACCTCAGTGAAGATCATATGGATCGCTATGCCGGCATGGCGGATTACCGCGCCGCCAAGATGGAGATCCATCAGCACTCCCAGCACATCCTGATCAATCGCGACGATCCCCAGACCCTGCCCGATGTGGGTCAGGTTTGGCAGAGTTTCGGCCTCGACTGCAACGGCTACGGTCGCTGCGAGCTGGAGGGCCGTCACTGGCTGACTTTGCACGGCGAGCCGCTCCTGGCGGTGGACGAGATGAAGATAGTGGGTGCCCACAACCAGGCCAATGCCCTGGCGGCCATGGCCCTGTGCGATGCGGTGGGCATTCCCCGCGAGGCACAACTTGCCGTGCTGCGCCGCTTTGAAGGCCTGCCTCACCGTGCCCGCTTCGTGCGGGAGGTAAATGGGGTGCGCTGGATCAACGACTCCAAGGCCACCAACGTGGGGGCGACCCTGGCCGCCGTGGCCGGGGTGCGTGAAGCGGTCAAAGGCCGCCTGCTGCTGCTGGCCGGTGGCCAGGGCAAGGGGCAGGACTTCGGCCCGGTGCAGGCGCTGCTCGGCAGCCAGATCGATCACATGTACTGCTTTGGTCAGGATGCCGAGGTGCTGCTGGCCCTGGGCGAACAGACCGAGCGGGTTGCCGATCTTGACGCTGCTGTCGCCAAGGCGGCGACCGATGCCAGGCCCGGTGACTGGGTGCTGCTGGCACCGGCCTGCGCGAGCCTGGACCAGTTCAAATCCTTTGAAGCGCGCGGCGATCGCTTCACCGAACTGGTGCTGGCACTATGAACGCCCTTCGCGCCGTCGCAGGATTCTTGCAGCGCTGGTTGCTACCGGCGCGCCCCGCCGGTCTCTACGATCGGCAGCTGGTGGTACTGGCTCTCGCCCTGATGGGCGTCGGGCTGGTGATAGTGGCGTCCGCTTCCATTCCTGAGGGGATCGCCATCAACAACGATCCCTTCATGTTCGTGAAGCGCCACGGCATGTTCCTGGTGATGGCGCTGGGTATCTCCTGGTTCGTGTTGCAGGTACCCATGGCACGCTGGCAGCACTACAACGGCCCCATGTTGTTGCTGGCCATCGTGCTGCTGGTGATGGTGTTGCTGGTGGGTCGCAGCGTCAACGGTTCGGTACGCTGGCTGCCGCTGGGCCCCTTCAACCTGCAGCCGGCCGAGTTCGGCAAGCTGGCGCTGTTCGTCTATCTGGCGGGCTATCTGGTGCGCCGCCAGAGCGAGGTGCGCGAACGCTTCATCGGTTTCATGAAACCCATGGCGGTGCTGTTCGTGGTGGCCATCCTGCTGCTGGCTCAGCCGGATCTCGGGTCAGTGGTGGTGATGTTCGTCACCTCCCTCGGGATGCTGTTCCTGGCCGGTGCCCGGCTGGTGCAGTTCATCGGTCTCATCCTGGTGGGGGTGAGCGCCGTGGTGACCCTGATCATCGCGGAGCCCTACCGGATGCGGCGGGTGACCTCCTTCCTCGACCCCTGGGCCGATCCCTTTGGCAGCGGCTATCAGCTGACCCAGTCCCTGATGGCCTTTGGTCGGGGGAGCTGGTTTGGTGAGGGGCTCGGCAACTCCATCCAGAAGATGGAGTACCTGCCGGAGGCCCACACCGACTTCGTGTTCGCCATTCTGGGCGAAGAGCTGGGCTACGTGGGGGTGCTTGGCGCACTCTTCCTGATTTTTGCGCTGGCGGTGAAGGCGCTCAAGCTGGGTCACCAGGCGCTGGTGGCCGAGCGGCTCTATGAAGGTTATCTGGCCATCGGCATCGGCATCTGGTTCAGTTTCCAGACTTTCGTCAACGTCGGTGCCGCCAGCGGCATGATGCCGACCAAGGGGCTGACCCTGCCGCTGGTCAGTTATGGCGGCTCCAGTCTCATCATCATGATGGTG
Organism: Aeromonas sp. s4; assembly: GCF_040907855.1. Taxonomy (NCBI): domain Bacteria; kingdom Pseudomonadati; phylum Pseudomonadota; class Gammaproteobacteria; order Aeromonadales; family Aeromonadaceae; genus Aeromonas; species Aeromonas sp. s4. The sequence continues at coordinate 19,101 of NZ_JBFOCP010000043.1, forward strand.
GCGGTGAGCATGTTGATTCGTATCGATTTCGAGTTGCGCCAGGCGAGTGCCCAGGCGCGCGTGCGGGAGGTTGCGTGAGCAAGACGTTACTGGTGATGGCGGGTGGTACCGGGGGCCATGTGTTCCCCGGCCTGGCCGTCGCCGATCGCCTCAAGGCCCAGGGCTGGACCATCCACTGGCTCGGCACTGCCGACCGGATGGAGGCGGAGCTGGTGCCTGCCCATGGTTATCCCATCTCCTTCATCGACATCCAGGGGGTGCGTGGCAACGGCATCAAGCGGCTGCTCGCGGCGCCCTACCGTGTCATCAAATCCGTGCTGCAGGCCCGCCAGGTGCTCAAGACCATCCAGCCCGATGTGGTGCTGGGCATGGGGGGCTTCGCCTCCGGCCCGGGTGGCGTGGCCGCCTGGCTGTCCGGCATTCCGCTGCTGCTGCACGAGCAGAATGCCGCCGCCGGCCTGACCAACAAGCTGCTGGCCCGTATCGCCAGGCGGGTACTGATGGCCTTCCCCGGTGCCTTCGCCCCCAATGCCCGTACCGCCGTGGTGGGCAACCCGGTGCGCCCCGAGGTGGTAGCGCTGCCGGATCCCCAACTGCGCAGCAGCAGCGATCCTCTGCGCCTGCTTGTGGTCGGTGGCAGCCTGGGGGCCCGGGTCCTCAACGAGCAGGTGCCTCCTGCGGTTGCAGCTGCCGGTGTGCCCATCGAGGTGCGTCACCAGTGCGGCAAGGGCAATGGGGAGGTCGTGGCTGCCTCCTATGCCGGGCTGGGGGTCGAGGCCGAGGTGAGTGAATTTATCAAGGACATGGCGGATGCCTATGCCTGGGCTGACCTGGTGGTGTGCCGCGCCGGCGCATTGACCGTCTCCGAAGTGGCCGCTGCCGGTGTGGCCGCCATCTTCGTGCCCCTGCCCCATGCGGTGGACGATCACCAGACCCGCAACGCCCTGACCCTGGTCGACGGTGGAGCGGCCGAGTTCCTGCCCCAGTCCGAGCTGACACCGGCGGCGCTGGCGTCGCGTCTATCCTGGCTCGCCGGGCGCAGGGAAACCCTGTTGAACATGGCCCAGGCCGCGCGCCGGGTCGCCATCATCGATGCTGCCGAACGGGTTGCCGATGAGTGCAAACGGCTCGCCACCGGCTGAGCCAAACGAGATGGAAGGCCAAGATGTGCCGCCAAGGCCCCGCTTCTGTCTTCGAACTGATGAATGTCGCCGAATGAAAATGGCCTGTGGCCGCGAATTGAGAAAGAACTATGACCAAGGTTGAACTGGCAAAACTGCGTACCGTTATCCCCGAAATGCGCCGCGTGCGTCGCATCCACTTCATCGGCATCGGTGGCGCCGGTATGGGCGGTATTGCGGAAGTGCTTGCCAATGAAGGGTATCAGGTGACCGGCTCGGATCTGGCCCGCAACGGGGTGACCGAACGCCTGGCCTCTTTGGGCGCACACATTTTTGTCGGTCACAGTGCCGAGCATGTGGACGGTGCCAGCGTGGTGGTGGTTTCCACCGCCATCAAGCAGGACAACCCCGAGCTGCTGGCTGCCCGCGAGCTGCGTATTCCCGTGGTGCGCCGCGCCGAAATGCTGGCTGAGCTGATGCGCTTCCGTCACGGCATCGCCATTGCCGGGACCCACGGCAAGACTACCACCACCAGTCTGGTGGCGAGCATCTATGCCGAGGCGGATCGCGACCCCACCTTCGTCATCGGTGGTCTGCTCAACAGCGCCGGCACCAATGCCCGCCTGGGCAGCAGCCGTTATCTGATTGCCGAGGCGGACGAGAGCGACGCCTCCTTCCTGCATCTGCAACCCATGGTCTCCATCGTGACCAATATCGAAGCTGATCACATGGACACCTATGGTGGCGATTTCTCCAGGTTGAAGGCCACCTTCATCGATTTCCTGCACAACCTGCCGTTCTACGGCCTGGCCGTGGTGTGCGTGGATGACCCCGTGATCCGCGCCATGCTGCCGGAGATCGCCCGTCCCACCCTCACCTACGGTCTGAGCGATGATGCCGATGTGCAGGTGCTGGACTTCGTGCAGACCAGCAATCGCAGCCGTTTCCGGGTGCGCCGTGCAGGGGCGGGTGAGCTGGAGGTGACCCTGAATCTGCCGGGCATCCACAACGCCCTCAACGCCGCCGCCGCCATTGCGGTGGCAACCGAAGACGGCATCGGCGACGAGGCCATCATCCAGGCACTTTCCAAGTTTGAAGGGGTGGGGCGCCGCTTCCAGCAATATGGCGAGTTTGAAACCGGCCGTGGCAAGGCCATGCTGGTGGACGATTACGGTCATCACCCGAGCGAAGTGAAGGTGACCATCAACGCCGCTCGCGCCGGCTGGCCCGAGAAGCGGCTGGTGATGGTGTTCCAGCCGCACCGCTACAGCCGGACCCGGGATCTCTACGAAGATTTCGCGGATGTGCTTTCCAAGGTGGACGTGCTGGTGATGCTGGAGGTCTATGCCGCCGGTGAGGAGCCCATTCCCGGTGCCGATGGCCGTGCCTTGTGCCGTTCCATCCGCTCCCGCGGCACCCTGGAGCCCATCTTTGTCGCAACGCCGGACGATGTGCCCGCGGTGCTGGCCGACCTGATTGGCGAGGGGGATCTGGTATTGACCCAGGGGGCGGGTAACGTCGGTGCGCTGGCCCGTCGTCTCGGCGAGATGAAATTGAGCGTGGATAGCATGAAATCCGGTGCCTGAGGGCCCAATGAGTATTTTGACCGCCAAGCCGAGGCCTATATAATGGCGAACCGGTCTGCAAGTGACCGGCATGGCGCGTTTTACGGGGATCGATCGGGTGGAGGCAAGGGCACAAGGGCGCACCAAGGGGGGCTTCATCGCCGGGGTGGCATTTTTCATCCTGGTCATGTGGGGGCTCTACCAGACTGCGCTGGATGTTAAAGACTGGCTGACGGATGCCAGTCGGTTGCCCATGAGCGAGCTGTTGCTGCAGGGGCAACACGAATATTTGAAGGCCGATGAGTTGCGTGCTGCCGTGCTGGATGGTGCCGAACTTCGCAACTTCTTCGAGCTGGATGTGAACGAATTGCAGGCGCGTCTGAACGCTCTGCCCTGGGTGGCCCAGGTCTCGGTACGAAAGAAGTGGCCGAACAAGATCAAGGTCTATCTCACGGAACAGGATGTGGCGGCTCGCTGGAACGGCAACCGCTTCGTCAACACCAAGGGTGAGGTATTCAGTGCCCCGGACAGGGTGAAGAAGCCCCTGATGCAGTTGTCCGGGCCCGATGATCAGGCCGCCAAGGTGCTGGAAGCCAGCCATCAGTACGAAACGCTGCTGGCGGCCAAGGGATACAAGTTGCTGGGGGTGAATCTGACCCCCCGCCATGCCTGGGAACTGACCCTGGATGGCAACATTCAGCTGTTTGTGGGGCGCTCGGATATCGCGCTTCGTCTGCAGCGGTTTATCGATGCCTTTCCGGTCATCGAGCCCCGTGAGCGGGTTGCTTACGTGGATCTTCGATACGACACCGGGATGGCAGTTGGCTGGAAGAAAAGCGAAGAGAAAGTGAATGACCAACACCGCAGATAGAAATTTGATTGTCGGACTGGATATCGGCACGACCAAGGTGGCGGTACTGGTTGGCGAAGTATTGCCTGATGGCGAACTCAATGTCATCGGCATGGGCAGCCACGCTTCTCGCGGTATGGAGAAGGGCGGGGTCAATGACCTCGACTCCGTGGTCAAGTCCCTGCGCCGCGCGGTGGAAGAGGCCGAGATGATGGCAGACTGCCAGATCAGTTCCGTCTATCTGGGGCTGTCCGGCAAGCACATCGATTGCCGCAACGAGACCGGCATGGTGCCCATCTCCGACGAAGAGGTGACCCAGGAGGATGTGGACAACGTCATCCACACCGCCAAGTCGGTGCGGTTGTCGGACGAGCTGCGGGTGCTGCACGTGCTGCCCCAGGAGTTCGCCATCGACTATCAGGAAGGGATCAAGAACCCGGTCGGCCTCTCCGGCGTGCGGATGGCAGCCAAGGTGCATCTCATCACCTGCCACAACGACATGGCGCGCAACATCGAGAAGTGTGTGGAGAAGGTGGGTCTGCGGGTGGATCAGCTGATCTTCTCCGCCCTGGCCTCCAGCTACGCCGTGCTGACCGAAGACGAGAAGGAGCTGGGTGTCTGCGTGGTGGACATCGGTGGCGGCACCATGGACATGTCGCTCTTTACCGGCGGTGCCCTGCGTCACACCAAGGTGATTCCCTATGCGGGCAGCACGGTGACCAGCGACATCGCCTATGCCTTCGGCACGCCGCCGCTGGATGCGGAAGCGATCAAGGTGCGCTATGGCTGTGCCCTCGGCCGCCTGGTCAGCAAGGAAGACAATATCGAAGTGCCCAGTGTCGGCGGTCGCCCGGCGCGCAGCCTGCAGCGGCAGACACTGGCGGAAGTGATTGAACCCCGTTACACCGAGTTGCTCTCCATGGTGAATGACGAGCTGGTGCGGGTGCAGAGCGAATTGAAGGCACAGGGGGTCAAGCATCAGCTGGCCGCCGGTGTGGTCTTGACCGGTGGCGCGGCCCAGATCGAAGGCATTGTGGAGTGCGCAGAGCAGATCTTCCAGAGCCAGGTCCGGGTGGGCGAGCCCATGAATATCCGGGGATTGAGTGACTACGTACAGGCACCGGTGTACTCGACTGCGGTCGGGTTGTTGCAGTACGGCCGCACCAACCAATCCACCGGCAGTAACAAGGAATATGCCGCCAAGGCAAGCGTAGGTGGGCTGGTCAAACGGGTCAGCAACTGGTTGCGTGGCGAGTTCTAAAGATTTTGCTGAGTCAGGCAAATAAAGCGGAGAGACAACATGTTTGAATTTATGGATAGCCACACTGACGAAGCCGTCATCAAGGTGATAGGTGTGGGTGGCGGCGGCGGCAACGCAGTCGAGCACATGGTTCGTCAAAACATCGAAGGTGTCGAATTCATCACCGTGAACACCGACGCCCAGGCACTGCGCAACTCCAGTGCCAATACCACCTTGCAGATCGGCGGTGGCATCACCAAGGGGCTGGGTGCCGGGGCCAACCCGGAAGTGGGTCGTGACGCCGCCATGGAAGACAGGGAAGCGCTGCGCGAGCTGCTGACCGGTTCCGACATGGTGTTCATCGCTGCCGGCATGGGTGGTGGTACTGGTACAGGTGCTGCACCGATCGTGGCCGAAGTGGCCCGCGAGATGGGTATCCTGACCGTTGCCGTCGTGACCAAGCCGTTCTCCTTCGAAGGGAAGAAGCGGATGGGCTTCGCCGCTCACGGCATCGAAGAGCTCTCCAAGAACGTCGACTCCCTGATCACCATCCCCAACGATAAGTTGCTGAAGGTGCTGGGTCGCGGCATCTCCCTGCTGGACGCCTTCAAGGCGGCCAACGACGTGCTGCTGGGTGCAGTACAGGGCATCGCCGAGCTGATCACCCGCCCGGGCCTCATCAACGTCGACTTCGCGGACGTACGTACCGTGATGCGCGAGATGGGTACCGCCATGATGGGTACCGGCTCAGCCTCCGGTGACGACCGTGCCGAAGAAGCGGCCGAGAAGGCCATCTCCAGCCCGCTGCTGGAAGACGTGGATCTGGCCGGTGCCCGTGGCATCCTGGTCAACATCACGGCCGGCATGGACATGACCATCGAAGAGTTCGAGACCGTGGGTAACGCGGTCAAGGCCTTCGCGTCCGAGAACGCCACCGTGGTGGTGGGTACCGTAATCGATCCGGAAATGCACGACGAACTGCGCGTTACCGTAGTAGCGACCGGTATCGGTGCCGAGCGCAAGCCCGACATCACCCTGGTCAAGAACAACATGGTTCAAGAGCGTCCGGCCCGTCAGCCCCTGATCAGCGAAGCCCTGCAGTCTCGCGTGATGGAAGAGGCCCCGGCCAAGGTGGTGAACGCCGAGCCGCAAGCTCGTCGCGAACCGGATTATCTCGATATTCCTGCGTTCCTGCGCAAGCAGGCAGACTAAGCCTCTGATGGCTCTGGTTTGTTTGTTGCTTAAGGATTGTGCTAAGATGGCCCGGCAACGACCATCTGGTCAGGAATTTGAGCTGTTAAAGCGGATACGCCCATGATTAGACAAAGAACCTTGAAAACGAGTGTCCAGGCCACCGGTGTGGGCCTGCATTCGGGCCGGAAAGTCACTATGACGTTCCGTCCGGCGCCTGTTAACACAGGGATCGTTTACTTGCGTACCGATCTGAATCCTGTGGTCGCGCTGCCAGCCAACGCCGATCAGGTGCGTGATACCGTGCTTTGTACCGCTCTGGTGAACGAAGCCGGTGTTCGCGTGTCGACCATCGAACACCTGTCTGCCGCTCTGGCCGGGATGGGCATCGACAACCTCTATGTCGAGGTTGATGCCCCCGAGATCCCGGTAATGGACGGCAGTGCGCATCCGTTCATCTATCTGCTGCAGGAAGTGGGTATTCGTGAACAGAACGCACCTAAGCAGTTCGTGCGGATCAAGCAGAGCATCCGGGTTGAAGACGGCGACAAGTGGGCGGAATTCCACCCCTACCGCAACGGCTTCAAGATGGATCTCGAGATCGATTTCCAGCATCCGGTGTTTGAAGGCCGCAACCAGCGTTGCGTGCTGGACTTCTCCGGCAGCTCCTTCGTGAAAGAGATCAGCCGTGCCCGTACCTTCGGCTTCATGCGTGACATCGAGTACCTGCGTTCCCAGAACCTGGCACTGGGCGGCAGCCTGGAAAACGCCGTGGTGCTGGATGACTACCGGGTGCTGAACGAAGATGGTCTGCGCTACGAAGACGAGTTCGTGAAGCACAAGATGCTGGATGCCATCGGCGATCTGTACATGTGCAATCGCAGTATCATCGGTGAATTCCGTGCCTACAAGACGGGCCATGCCCTGAACAACAAGCTGCTGCGTGCCCTGCTGGCCCAGCAGGAGGCCTGGGAACTGGTGACCTTCGAGGGTGAGGGCGACAAAGCGCCTATCGCTTACTACGACAACGGTCTGGTTCTGGCCTGATAGCTGTGCAACAGGACGTCGGTCATCTCTCCGCACCGACGTCCTGTCATTTGTTTATTCCATCCTTTAATACCGATTATCTCCCGGTTTTATTGCCCGTGCAGGCCCTTGGCCTCACCTGACCGAGAAGACAGATTTCTATGAGCATTACCCTGATCCTCCACGGTAAGCAGCGCCGCAGGTTGCACTTACCCAAACAACGTCTGGCCTGGGTCGGCGGTATTCTCTTCACTGTATTGGCCTTGGGGGGCGGCTGGCTCTGGCAGAGCTGGCAGCAGAAAATGGAGGCGCTGGAAGTGGCGCTGACCCTGGCGCAGCAGCAAAAATCCACGCAAGGGGCCGATGAAGCCCGCGAACAGCTTGCCATGCTGGCCGCCCAGGTGGGCACCATGCAGGGACAACTTGGTCGCCTCAACGCCCTCGGCGAGCGCCTGACCGAGAAGGCGGACCTCGATCCCGAGGAGTTCAACTTCAAGGAGCTACCCCCGATGGGCGGCCCTTCCTACGATGCAGACCTGGAAGTCAGCCTGGGTGAACTGCAAGATTCCATGGAACACCTCAGCCGTCAGCTCAGCAGCCGCGAAGAACAGCTGTCGGTACTTGAATCCTTCATCATGAACCACCATATCACCGATGCGGGTTTCATCCCCGGCTCACCGGTCAAGCAGGAGCGTGTCTGGATCTCCTCCGGTTTCGGTGGGCGGGTCGATCCGTTCAACGGTCGCGCCAAAATGCACAAAGGGGTGGATTTCCGCGGCAGGCCCGGCACCCCCATCCTGGCGACAGGCAAGGGGATTGTCAGCTGGGCGGGGCGCCATCCGGAGTTTGGCAACATGGTGGAGATTGACCATGGCAATGGTCTGGTCACCCGCTATGCCCACAATTCCAAGTTGCTGGTGGATGTGGGCACCCTGGTCGATGAGGGCCAGAAGATTGCCCTGATGGGGCGAACCGGTCGTGCAACCGGAGTTCATTTGCATTACGAAGTGTTGAAAGATGGTCGTCAGGTCAACCCCGCGCGCTTTCTGAATGCCAGACGGGGTTAGGTTTTTTCTTCAGGTTCCAGTGACGGAACGCTTATATAACCAAAACAGTTGGTACCCATGATTAGCACACTGCTCACCAAGATTATCGGCAGCCGGAACGACAGAACGCTCAAGGCTTTGCGCAAAATTGTAAAACAAATCAATGCGATGGAGCCTCAATTCGAGGCACTGTCCGATCAGGAACTGCAGGCGAAGACCGCCGAGTACCGTCAGCGTCTGGAGCAGGGCGAAACACTGGAGCAGTTGCTGCCGGAAGCGTTCGCCACCGTCCGTGAAGCCTCCCGCCGTGTGTTCGGCATGCGTCACTTCGACGTCCAGCTGATCGGCGGCATGGTGCTGAACTCCAACCGCATTGCCGAAATGAAGACAGGTGAAGGTAAAACCCTGACGGCCACCCTGCCGGCCTACCTGAACGCCCTGACCGGCCGCGGTGTGCACGTCGTGACGGTGAACGACTATCTGGCCAAGCGTGATGCGGAAGCCAACCGCCCGCTGTTCGCCTTCCTCGGCATGACGGTGGACTGCAACGTGCCCGGTATGGATGCGTCCCAGAAGCGCGATGCCTACGCTGCCGACATTACCTACGGTACCAACAACGAATTCGGTTTCGACTACCTGCGCGACAACATGGCATTCTCGCCGGAGCAGCGCGTACAGCGTCCGCTCAACTACGCGCTGGTGGATGAGGTGGACTCGGTGCTCATCGATGAAGCTCGTACTCCGCTCATCATCTCCGGTCCGGCGGAAGACAGCTCCGCCATGTACACCCAGATCAACAAGTTGATCCCCCTGCTGGTCAAGCAGGACAAGGAAGACTCCGAGGAGTACACCGGCGACGGCCACTACACAGTGGACGAGAAGAACCGCCAGGCGCTGCTGACCGAAAACGGCCAGATCTTCGTGGAAGAGCTGCTCAAGAAAGAGGGACTGCTGGCCGAGGATGACTCCCTGTTCTCCGCCACCAACATCAGCCTGCTGCATCACGTCAATGCCGGCCTGCGTGCGCACACCCTGTTCGAGCGCAACGTCGACTATATCGTCCAGAAGGACGAGATCGTCATCGTCGACGAGCACACCGGTCGCACCATGCCGGGTCGTCGCTGGTCAGACGGTCTGCACCAGGCGGTCGAGGCGAAGGAAGGGGTCAAGATCCAGAACGAGAACCAGACCCTGGCCTCCATCACCTTCCAGAACTACTTCCGTCTGTACGACAAGCTGGCGGGCATGACCGGTACTGCGGATACCGAAGCCTTTGAATTCCAGCAGATCTATGGCCTGGATACCGTGGTCATCCCGACCAACAAGCCGATGGTGCGCAAGGACATGGGTGATCTCGTCTACCTGACCGCCCAGGAGAAATACGCGGCCATCGTGCAGGACATCCGCGAGTGCGTGAAGCGCGGCCAGCCCGTGCTGGTCGGTACCGTCTCCATCGAGAACTCCGAGCTGCTCTCCGGCATCCTGACCAAGGAAAATATCCCGCACAAGGTACTGAACGCCAAGTTCCATGCCATGGAAGCGGAGATCGTCGCCCAGGCCGGCCAGACCGGCGCCGTCACCATCGCCACCAACATGGCCGGTCGTGGTACCGACATCGTGCTGGGCGGCAACTGGCAGGCGGAGATCGCCCAGCTGGAAAACCCGTCAAGCGAGCAGATTGCCGAGCTGAAAGCGGCCTGGCAGGTGCGTCATGACGAAGTGCTGGCGGCCGGTGGCCTGCACATCATCGGTACCGAGCGTCACGAATCCCGTCGTATCGACAACCAGCTGCGCGGCCGTTCCGGTCGTCAGGGTGATCCGGGTTCCTCCCGCTTCTACCTCTCCATGGAAGACACCCTGATGCGGATCTTCGCCTCCGACCGCGTGACCGGCATGATGAAGAAGCTGGGTATGGAAGAGGGCGAGGCCATCGAGCATCCCTGGGTAACCAAGGCCATCGAGAATGCCCAGCGCAAGGTGGAAGGTCGCAACTTCGACATCCGTAAAAACCTGCTCGAGTTCGACGACGTGGCCAACGATCAGCGCAAGGTGGTCTACGAGCAGCGCAACGAACTGCTGGACACCAACGACATCTCCGAGACCATTCACGTCATCCGTGACGACGTCTACGGCGCCATCATCGACGAGTACATCCCGCCCCAGTCCCTGGAAGAGATGTGGGACGTGCCGGGTCTGGAAGCGCGTCTGAAGTCCGATTTCGCCCTGGATCTGCCGCTGCAGCAGTGGCTGGCGGAAGACGACAAGCTGTATGAAGAGAAGCTGCGCGAACGCATCCTGGATGAAGCCACCAAGCTCTATGCCCACAAGGAAGAGCTGGTCGGCAAGGAGGTGCTGCGCAACTTCGAGAAGGCGGTGATGCTGCAAACGCTGGATGGTCTGTGGAAGGAGCACCTGGCGGCCATGGATCACCTGCGCCAGGGCATCCATCTGCGCGGCTACGCCCAGAAGAACCCCAAGCAGGAGTACAAGCGCGAATCCTTCGATCTGTTCACCCAGATGCTGGAGACCCTCAAGCGCGACGTGGTCAGCATCCTGAGCCGGGTACAAGTGCAGGAGCGGGATGTGGAGGCGATGGAAGAGCAGCAGCGCCAGCAGGCCGAAGCCGCTCCCCGTACCTACACCCATGCCACGGCCGACAACCAGCTGGCTGACGAGGATACGGGTGGGGCCGAGGGCCATACCACCTTCGTGCGCGACGAGCAGAAGATCGGGCGCAACGATCCCTGCCCCTGTGGTTCGGGTAAAAAATACAAGCACTGTCACGGTCAGCTGACCTGACACCCTGCCATGATGAATACACCGCCTCCGGGCGGTGTATTCATTTTCGGACCAAGGAGGGGACGATGAGCAGATCGCCGGCGGGATGGGATGGGGAGGCACATGGGCACTGGCTGCAGGAGAGACGCCAAGAGGCGATCCGTTGTGTGCTGAGCAGGCTGAACGCAGAGACGAACAAATCTGTTCCCCTGCAACTGCAGTTTGCCTATTACCTCTTTTTGTCCGGCGATCCCGCCTCGGCGGCACAAGTGCTGACGCTGGCGTACCGGTCCGCACCCGATAACACTGAGGTGCTGCGCAATCTCTGTGTCTGCCTCTCGCGCTCCGAACAACATGAGCGGGCCGTGATGCACCTAGTCGAACTGGTGCGGCGCGAGCCGGATGATTATCTGGTCCATGACGGGCTTTGCACTTCCCTTGCCAAGCTAGGACGCCATGAAGAAGCGGCACAAGCGGGAACCTGTGCCCTGACTCTCAAGGATGAGGCCGTCTCGCAGCCTGTCGCGGGGTGGGTGCTGCCGGCAGAGGGGCCGGATGACTGGCTCGCGGAGCAGGGGGAGAAGCAGGCAGTCATCGCCTTCTCCTTGTGGGGAGTACAGCCCCGCTATTTGCGGGGAGCGCTCGACAATGTGCTGGCCGCAGCCTACCTCTATCCGGGCTGGCGGGTGCGCTTTTATGTGGATGGCAGTGTCCCTCAGGGGTTTCTGGCCTGCCTGCAAGAACATGGCGCCGAGATAAAGGTGCAGCCCGATGGCCAATCCCAGCGTCAGCGCCTCTGCTGGCGCTTCCAGGTCGCCAATGATCCCGGAGTGGGGCGCTTTCTTGTGCGCGATGCGGACTCCGTGCTGAATCTGCGGGAGCGGCTTGCGGTCGATGACTGGCTTGCATCGGGGCGCTGGTTCCATATCATGCGTGACTGGTGGAGCCACACCGATCTGGTGCTGGCCGGCATGTGGGGCGGTGTGGCCGGTGTGCTGCCTCCCCTTGCGCCGCTGATGGCGAGCTATCAGCCCAGTACCATGGAAACACCGAACATCGACCAGTGGTTCTTGCGAGACTGTTTATGGCGCTATCTGCGCCAGAGCGCGCGGGTACACGATCGGTGTTTCACTCCGCCCGGTGCGGTGCCCTGGCCGCAGGTTGCGCCGCCGGGTAATGAGCATGTCGGGCAGGATCTCTTCAGGGCCCGGGGGGATCAGCAGGCCATTCGGCTTGCCCCCTGGATCGCCCGTTTGCCGTGTTTACGCTGAGGACAATGATGGAACAGAAGAAACGGATCTGGGTGGCGGTGGGCGTCATCGAGAACGAACGGGGCGATATCTTCATCGCCAAACGCTCAGCCGATCGCCATCAGGGGGATCGCTGGGAGTTTCCCGGTGGCAAGGTGGAGTCGGGGGAGGATCTGCTCACCGCGCTGGACAGGGAATTGTGGGAAGAGATTGGGATCCGGGTGCAGGATTGTGCCCCCTTCATGGAGCTGCACCACGATTACCCCGACAAGCAGGTCTTGCTGGATATCTGGAAGGTGACCCGCTTCCACGGCGAGCCCTTTGGCAAGGAGGGACAGGAGTGCCGCTGGGTGCCACTGGCCTCGCTGCACGAATACCGCTTCCCGGATGCCAACGGCCCCATCGTCGCGCGGTTGCAGGCCTCGCTAGCCTGAAAGGGAATCGATACCAACGAAAAAGGGCCTGAGGGCCCTTTTTTGATCGTGAAGTGTTTATTGCCAGGGATCGCCCTGTTCCGGGTCGGGTAGCAGATCCGGGTTGATCTCGCCCGGGATGCGCTTCTGTTCATCCGCCCACTCGCCGAGGTCGATCAGCTGGCAGCGCTTGCTGCAGAAGGGGCGAAACGGGCTCTGCGGGCCCCATTCGATCTCGCTCTGACAGGTCGGGCACTTTACCTTGGTCACCATGGGGCGCTCCTCAACAACAGGCGAGCTGGAAGGAAACGTCGCCTATCTGCTGTTCCGTCGTCGGCAGGAAGCGCAGGGCGAAGCGGTTCTTGTGGCCGCTCAGGGTCGGATAGCAGGGCTGGGTGCCCGCCAGACGGATGCGGATCAGTTCAGCCCCTTCGGCGGTATCCTGGAAGAAGCCGTTGGTGGCCACCTGGTCGCTGAAGTTGCCCGACTCGCGCCACAGGCGCAGCAACAGGGAGATGGCGTTCATCAGCAGGGTGATGTCACTCAGCCATTGCTGCATCTGCTGGTGGCGGGTGACGGCCGGGGTCGCCAGCCAGTGGTGCAGTTGCGGCACATCGAAGGCGCACAGACCACCCGGAATGGAGAAGCGCTGACGAATGGAGCCGAGCAGGCGATCCTCTTTCAGACGGGCGCCGGGGCGCGGGGAGTTCAGCAGGTTGCGGGAGAGCTGGGTACTCTCCTGCTGCATCCGCTGGATCTGCTCGAGATCGACGTCAGGCAGACTGGCCCAGTGGCTCAGGCGTTGGCCGAGGCGCTCCAGATCCTTGATGAGATCGGCACGCAGGTCACCACGCTCCAGCAACTCCTGCAAATCGAACAACCCCTTGAAGAAGGCGATATGTGCCCAGGACTGGTCACTCTCCAGATTGTCGCGGATCTGGGAAAACAGGGACTCCAGACGAAGATAGGTCCGGCTTTTTTCATTGAGGGGAAAATCGTAAATCATGCCTAATCCTGGCCAGCCATAAACCGGCCTAGTGTACTCACAGTTGGTGGGCTTGTTGAGAGGCAAATGCCAGATATGTCTGGTGCAGGGCAAAAATTCGCTGCCCGATGGTCTCACTCGTACCACTCTGGTTGTCCAGGACGTCGTCGGCCATCGCCAGGCGCTCGCTGCGGCTCGCCTGGGACGCCAGTATCGCCTGGGCCTGTTCCCGACTGACGCCATCGCGGCGGCAGGTTCGCTCGATTTGCGTCGCTTCGTCCACATCGATCACCAGTACCCTATCGGCGAGGGAAGTGAGCCTGTTTTCCACCAGCAAGGGGACGACCAGCAGGCAGTAGGGGGAGCGGGTTGCCGCACACTGGCGCAGCATCTCGCTGCGGATGAGGGGATGGAGCAGGGCATTGAGCCACTCCTTGGCCTGCGAGTCGGTGAAGATCCGCTCTCGCAGCCGGCGGCGATCGAGCTGGCCATCGGGGGCAACGACATCCGGGCCAAAATGGGCGGCGATGGCAGTCAGAGCAGGGGTGCCGGGCTCCACCACCTCACGGGCGATGATGTCCGCATCCACCACCTCGATGCCCAGCTCGGCAAAGCGGTTGGCAACCGTGGTCTTGCCGCTGCCGATTCCCCCAGTGATTGCGACTACATACATGGGTCAGAGATCCTTTTGCTAGAGCACGACATCAAGATACCAGCGGGTGATGCTATCGCCCCACAGCAGCGTTATCCAGCCCGCGATGGCGAGATAGGGGCCAAAGGGAATGGGTTTGCCCTGGTGGTGGTTGCGCAGCAGGATGAGACCGATGCCGATGATGGCGCCCGCCAGCGAAGAGAGCAGCAGCACGATGGGCAAGGCTTGCCAGCCGAGCCAGGCGCCCAGTGCCGCCAGCAGTTTGAAGTCGCCATAGCCCATCCCTTCCTTGCCGGTCAGCAGCTTGAAGGCCCAGTAGAGGCTCCAGAGCACCAGATAACCAGCCATGGCGCCGACCACCCCATCGGCCAGGGGCACGAAACCGCCCGCCAGATTGAACAGCAGGCCACCCCAGAGCAGGGGCAGGGTGAGCTGATCCGGCAAGAGCATCTTGTCCAGGTCGATGAAGGTCAGTGCGACCAATGTCCAGGTGAGCAACAGAGCGGCAAGGGTGCCCCAGCCGGGGGCAAGCGCGGCTGCTACCGAGACCGACAGTAGGGCGGTGAGCAGCTCAACCAGGGGATAGCGAGCCGAAATGGGGGCGTGGCAGTTGCGGCAGCGCCCCCTGAGCCATAGCCAGCTCAGCAGGGGAATGTTCTCCAACGCCCCTATGGGGTGGTCGCAGTGGGGGCAGCGGGAGCGAGGCACCATGAGGTTGTATCGTCCGGTTGCAGGAGGAGTCTCTTCACCGTCACCGAAATAGTCGCTGTATTCGGCATGCCAGGCCCGCTCCATCATGATGGGCAGGCGATGGATCACCACGTTCAGGAAGCTGCCCACCATCAGGGAGAAAAGGAAAATCAAGGAGAGATAGAGCCAGGGCAAGCCCTGGGCCAGTTCGATCAAAGGCACCATAGATCAATCGCTTGTGTCGGGAACGGGGATGACAGATGGCCGGGGGAAATGCACCGCCCGGCCCTCTGTCGAGGGGGTCAGTGTATCACAGAGCCCAGCTTGAAAATGGGAAGGTACATGGCCACGACCATGCCGCCGACCAGCACCCCGAGCACCACCATGATGATGGGTTCGAGCAGGCTGGTGAGGCCGTCGACCATGTCGTCCACTTCCTGTTCGAAAATGGCGGCGACCTTGGAGAGCATGTCGTCGATGGCGCCGGATTCCTCACCGATCATCACCATCTGGGTCACCATGTCGGGGAAAAGATCCACGGTGCGCATGGCGACGTTGATCTGCATGCCGGCCACCACCTCGTTGCGAATGGCCATGGTCGCAGTGCGATAGACATAGTTGCCCGATGCTCCGGCCGCCGAGACCAGGGCATCCACCAGTGGGATACCGGCGGAGAAGGTGGTGGAGAGGGTGCGGGCAAAACGGGCCATGGCAGCCTTGTGCAGTATGTTGCCCACCACGGGAATGGTGAGGATGAACTTGTCCGTGTTGTCCCTGACCTTCTGGGATTTTCGCCAGGCCCGCACATAGAGGAAGACGGCGAGAGCAGCGCCGCCAAAGATGGCGTACCACCACTCCTGCATAAAGCGGGAGATGGCGATGACGAACCGGGTAAAGGCGGGCAGCTCGGCACCGAAGCTCTTGAAGATATCCTCGAACTGGGGAATGACGAAGAGCAGCAGGATGGAGGTGACGACGATGGCCACCAGAATGACCATGGACGGATAGAACATGGCCTTCTTGATCTTGGATTTGAGGGCTTCGTTCTTCTCGCGGTAGATGGCGATACGGTCGTAGATGGTCTCCAGGGCACCGGATTGCTCCCCGGCCTCGACCAGGTCGCAATAGAGGTCGTCGAAGTGGCGAGGATGGCGGCGCAACGCCTCCGAGAGCGGGGTGCCTGTTTCCACATCGGCGGCGATCTGGCCGATGAGCTCGCGCACAGCCGCTTTCTCGTGGCCGCGAGCAATGATCTGAAGACTCTGCACCAGAGGCACGCCGGCGGAGAGCATGGTAGTGATCTGGCGGGAGATGACGGCGATGTCCATCGGCTTGATCTTGGCGCCGCCCTTGGAGAAGAGCCCCTGGCTCTGCTTGCTGACCCTGGTGACGTTGACGCCCTGCTTGCGCAGCTCGGCCTTGACGGTGGTGATGCTGTCGGCTTGCAGCTCGCCGGAGACCTTCTGTCCCTTGCGGTTGACACCGTGCCAGCGGTAGGAGAAGACTTTTTTCGGTGCGTTGCGTTTTTGAGCTAATGTGGCCATCACTGCATCCTGCAATTGGGCGACGGTGGCCGGATGCTGCTGCCTGTCCGGCTCATCTTGGCTTGAAGAAGGTCATCGGGGTGATGGCAGCGGCTTCACCCGGCGAGATGACTCGGGCACTGCGAACTCAGTTGGTGGTGATCCTGTTGATTTCGGCCAGACTGGTGACGCCAAGACGCGCTTTCTCGAGGCCGGATGTACGCAGGGTGCGCATCCCTTCTTTTTGGGCTATCGCGGCAATCTGCAGCGAGTTGGCTCCCTGCATGATGAGTTTGGCGATGTTGTCGGACATCAGCATGATCTCATAGATGCCGACCCGCCCTCTGTAGCCTCCCGAGCACTCCTTGCACCCCACGGGTTTGAACAGCCGCAACCCGGCGGCCAGTTGCTGCTGGGTGAAGCCCAGCTCCAGCAACTCGGCTTCCGGCACCACTTCCGGCGCCTTGCAGTGATCGCAGAGTTTGCGGGCAAGGCGCTGGGCCATGATGAGGGTGACCGAAGAGGCGATGTTGAAGGCCGGCACCCCCATGTTCATCATCCGGGTAAGCGTTTCTGCCGCCGAGTTGGTGTGCAGGGTGGAGAGCACCAGGTGACCGGTCTGGGCGGCCTTGATAGCAATCTCGGCGGTTTCCAAATCCCGTATCTCCCCCACCATGACGATGTCGGGATCCTGGCGCAGGAAGGAGCGCAGGGCGCTGGCGAAGGTGAGCCCCGCCTTGGGATTGATCTGCACCTGGTTGACGCCGGGCAGGTTTATCTCGACCGGATCTTCGGCGGTGGAGATATTGACCTCGCTGGTGTTGAGGATGTTGAGGCCGGTATAGAGTGAGACCGTCTTGCCTGACCCCGTAGGGCCGGTCACCAGGATCATGCCCTGAGGTTTGGAGAGGGCGTGCAGGTATTGCGTCTTCTGGCGGTCATCAAAGCCGAGTTGATCGATATTGAGCCGGGCGGCCGAGGAGTCCAGCAACCGGATCACGATCTTTTCGCCCCACATGGTGGGCAGGGTGTTGACCCGCATGTCCATGGATCTGTTGCGTGAGATCTTGAGCTTGATGCGGCCATCCTGGGGCAGGCGCCGTTCGGCAATGTCGAGCCGCGCCATCACCTTGAGGCGAGCCGCGAAGCGGTTGGCCAGGTTGACCGGCGGCGTGGCGACTTCGTGCAGTATGCCGTCTACCCGAAAGCGGATCCGGTACTTGGTCTCGTAGGGTTCGAAATGCAGGTCGGAGGCCCCGCGCTTGATGGCATCCATCATGATCTTGTGGATGTATTTGACGATGGGGGCGTCATCGTCCGCGGTGTTGACGCTCTCGTCTAGGCGGGAACTCTCGTCGGAGACCTCGAGTTCGGAGATCTCGGCCTCGTCGATATGATCCATGCCCAGGGTATCCTGCTCGCTCTCCATCAGCTTGCCGATGGCGGCGGTCAGCTTGCTCTCTTCGACCAGCAGGGCTTCCGTGTGCAGGCCAAAACTGAAGCCAAAATCCTCCAGAGCCGACACATTGGTCGGATCGGACATGGCGATATAGAGGGTATGCCCCTGGGTGTAGATGGGCAGGACATGGTGCTTTTCAATCAGCTTTTGATTGAGGTATTTCTGCGGGATCTCTGCGAGATCGAAGGCCGCCAGATCCAGCAGAGGTACCCCATATTCCAGCTCGCAGAAATCGGCGAGGGCTTTGCTGTCGAGGATGTCGTTTTCAATCAGGAAGGTGACAAAGGGCTTGCGCTGCGCCTTGGCCTGGCTCAGATAGCGCTGTGAGTCCGGCTCACTGAGGAGGGAAGAAGCGGCCAGGCTGGTGGCCAGGCCGCTATTGAGGCTAGAGGTCATGCGTTAGCATTTGCCGTCGGTGACGCAAGAGCCAGAAATTTTCCACAAAACTTGCCGTCCGGCTTGGACTGCTCCAGAAGTGACGAGTGAATAAGTCGAGCCATCCAAGGCTGCGGCGGCAGTACCTGTAACAGTGATAACTCCGGCAGCATTAGTAACTGCAGCGCTGGCAAAATTCTGTGTGACAGCACTAGCGCCCGAGAGGGCATTCTGACCTGCTGTTGCACAACTATCACCAACCGCTGCAGAAGCGCCAGCCCACCCTTGAACGCAGACTTCTACGGCGGTTTTGGCCGGACCTACAGCGGCAATCACCTCGGAGAATTTGGCGCGTTTGGTATAACTCTGATACGCCGGCAAGGCGATGGCGGCGAGGATGGCGACGATCGCAACGACGATCATCAATTCGATTAGCGTAAACCCTGACTGTCTTTTCATGTGAAATATCCTTTTTTCCATGTTTCCTGATAAGCACCGGTGGAATGCTATCCACGCTGGTATCTTATCCGAGCGCTTCGGGTTGGCAACAGAGGCGGAGACCTTGTTAGCCACTTTTATGTCATTTAGTGAAATGTGTAGAAAAATCAATGATTAAATGGCTTCCATTGGCACTTGTCATGAGGCGGGAGGGCCCATCTTCACACTCCTTATGTCGTGGGATCCTGCATAAAGAAAAGGCGCCGATGGCGCCTTTTGCAAGTTTCGAGCCCTGTAATATTTTTGGGCACGAGCAACGGATGGGGCTTGCTCAAGCCTCGACAAAGCGCATGGAGAGATCCAGTGCCCGCACATGCTTGGTCAGCGCTCCCACCGAGATGAAGTCGATCCCGGTCGCGGCGTATCCGGCAAGGGTATCGAGGGTGACGTTGCCGGAGACTTCCAGCTTGGCTCTGCCCTGATTGAGGCGAACGGCTTCCTGCATCATGGGGATGTCGAAGTTGTCCAGCATCACGATGTCGGCCCGTGCGGCCAGGGCCTGCTCCAGCTCGGCCAGGGATTCGACCTCGACTTCCACCGGTTTGTCCGGATTGAGACGGCGCGCTTCGCTGATTGCTTCAGCGATGCCGCCGCAGGCGAGAATGTGGTTCTCCTTGATGAGGTAGGCATCAAACAGACCGATGCGGTGGTTTTTGCCGCCGCCGCAGGTGACCGCATACTTCTGGGCGCTACGCAGGCCGGGCAGGGTCTTGCGGGTATCGAGCAGGCGGCAGTCAGTACCTTCCAGCTCGGCCACATAACGGGCGGTCAGGGTGGCGACCCCGGAAAGGGTCTGCACGAAGTTCAGCGCATTGCGCTCGCCGGTCAGCAGCACGCGGGCGGGGCCATGGAGGCGGAACAGCTCCTGATTGGGGGCAAGGCGTTCACCATCTTGCACTTTCCACTCGACCTTCACTTCGCCACCGAGCTGGGCAAACACCTCGTCGACCCAGGGCTGGCCGCAGAAGACGCCCGCCTCGCGGGTGATGACTCGCGCGGTCGAGATGCGATCGGCCGGGATCAGCTGGGCCGTGATGTCGGCGCTGGCATCCGGTTGATCCAGCGCGGTGAGGGCATCGCCCAAGTCTTCGAGAAGTGCGGCGCGCACGGCGCGGCGGATGTCCTGTTGTAACATGCCTTATTCCTGCAAGGGTCTGAGAAGCAATTGCCTGTCTTTCTGGCGCAATTCCAGCCTGCCCAGAGCATTCATGCCCACCAGGATCTCCTCCCCGTCGGCAGCCGGATTGATAAAGACGGACAAATCGTACAGGGTCAGCGGACCCATCGCCAGACTTTCGATCCGGCTGGTTTCGACCTGGATCTCTCCGGCTGCCGTGTTGACCCGGCTGCGGCCCGTGGCGACGAGGCCGAGCCGGGCGGCCACCTGGCTCGGTATGGTCACCCGGGTTGCTCCTGTGTCCAGCAGCAGTTGCACCGGCTGGTCGTTGATGGCACCCTCCAGACGATAATGGCCGCTGGCATCGGCCCTGAGCAGCAGATCGCCGCTAGCGGTCACCGACGGTTGTTCACGACCATGAAAGTAGAGGGTCAGCAGACCCAGCAGCGAGAGCCAGGCGAGCAGCCAGAGACGGCGTGCCATCGGGTGCATAGTGTGTCCCATATCGCGCGAGTGAATGGCTCAGCCTAACATAGCGTTATCCATGAATTCAGAGACTTGTTCCCAGTTTTCCCATCCCGCCAGAGGCACATCGCTTCCATTTGTGAGTCGAGCAGACGATGACACAACCCACAACCCTGTTTTCCATCGATCGAGAAGGATGGTGCGAGCAGGCCCGCAAGGTGCCTTCCCCCCATCACAATGAGAGGCTCAGCCCGGAGGATGTCTCCTTGTTGGTGATACACGGCATCAGTCTGCCCCCCGGGCAGTTTGGTGGCCCCTTTATCGACGATCTGTTTCTGGGGCGCCTCGATCCTGGTGCTCACCCCTATTTCGCCGGTATTCATCAACTGAGGGTCTCGGCCCACTGCCTGATCCGCCGCGATGGCGAACTGGTGCAATACGTGCCGTTCACTGCGCGAGCCTGGCATGCGGGAGTCTCGAGCTGGGAGGGGAGGGAGGCGTGCAACGATTTTTCCATCGGGATCGAACTGGAAGGGACCGACGAGCTTCCCTACAGCGACAAGCAATACGAGGTGCTGTCGGACCTCAGCCGGGCGATTGTTCACCGTTATCCCGCCATCACGGCGGACCGTATTGTCGGCCACTGCGACATCGCGCCGGGCCGCAAGACGGATCCGGGTGACAGTTTCGAATGGCCTCGCTATCGGGAAAATCTTCACTTTGAGTGAAAAATCTAAAAATTATTTTGTGTTTTTAGAATCAATGGCTTGCCTTGTCTGGCAAGCCATTTTTCATGCTGTTGAACAAATGTTATCGGTGAGCAAGCTCACAAATATTGGTCAGACCATTTTCTATGAGCTATATCATGATTCCGCGTTTTTACCCCCAAAGTGGCAGCCTAGCTTCTTGATTCAGATCATCTTTTGGGTGGACTTTTTTCAAGCCCTCTGCTAATTTTCGCCCCAACCATAAAATTGGTAATACCAATTTAACAAAGTAGCCTCATGCCCTATATCAAGATAACTCAGCCCAAGCTGGCCGACGCCATTGTCGCCGAGCTGGAAAGCATGATTCTGGAAGGCAGCCTGCAGCCGGGCCAGAAGTTGCCGCCCGAGCGGGAACTCGCCATCCAGTTTCAGGTGTCGCGCCCTTCCTTGCGCGAAGCCATCCAGCGCCTGGAAGCGAGAGGACTCTTGTATCGTCGTCAGGGCGGTGGCACTTACGTACAAAATGCCCTGAGCAAGGGGATCGCCGACCCCCTGTTCGAACTGCTCAGCACTCACCCGGAAGCCCAGTACGACCTGCTGGAGTTTCGTCACGCGCTGGAAGGCATCTGTGCCTACTATGCGGCGCTGCGGGGCACCGAGGCTGATTTCGAACGGATTCGCCTGGCGCAAGCCGCCATCGAAGAAGCCGGTCAGCAAGGGTCGCTGGTGGTCGAATCGGCCGCCGTGACCCAGTTCTATCTGGCCGTGGCCGAGGCCTCCCACAACGTGGTGCTGCTGCACCTGTTGCGGGCCATGGGCCCCATGCTCGAGCAGAACATTTTACGCAATAACGAAATTTTGAATCGCCGTCCGGGAGTGGTCGCCAAGATCCGTCGCCATCGTGCGAGCCTGATCGAGGCTATCCTGTCGGGGGCTCCGGAGCGGGCCAGAGCTGCTTGTCATGAGCACCTGGCCTTTATCGAGGACACCTTGTTGGATATGCAGAGGGAAGACAGCCGGATCCAGCGATCCATGCGTCGGATCCGTCAGCAGGAAAACTAATCCCACAAGGCTTTCTTAATTGTCGAATGCTTGCGCCCTTCGCCGTGCAATGCCGTGCAATCACAACAACATAGGAACCAGCCATGTCTGATATCCTGAAGAACGATGTGGACCCGATAGAAACGCTGGAGTGGCTTGCCTCTCTGGAATCCCTGCTGCGTGAAGAGGGTCCGCAACGCGCTCAGTTCATCCTTGAACAGTTGGCCGAGAAAGCCCGCGCAAGCGGTGTGGACGTGGCTGCCAAGGCAAACCGCGACTACATCAACACCATCCCGTCCAGCGACGAGCCGGCTTACCCGGGCGACCTGGAAATGGAACGCCGCATTCGCGCCATCATCCGCTGGAATGCCATGATGATCGTGCTGCGCGCCTCCAAGAAAGACCTGGACCTGGGTGGTCACATGTCTTCCTTCGCTTCTTCCGCGACCATCTACGAAGTCTGCTACAACCACTTCTTCCGTGCCCGCAACGAGAAGGACGGTGGCGATCTGGTCTACTTCCAGGGTCACATCTCCCCGGGCATCTACGCCCGCGCATTCGCCGAAGGTCGCCTGACCGAAGAGCAGCTGGACAACTTCCGTCAGGAAGTGGATGGCAAGGGTATCCCTTCCTACCCGCACCCGAAACTGATGCCGGAATTCTGGCAGTTCCCGACCGTTTCCATGGGTCTGGGCCCCATCGCCGCCATCTATCAGGCGCGTTTCCTGAAGTACCTGACCGACCGTGGCATCAAGGATTGCTCCGAGCAGACCGTTTACGCCTTCCTGGGTGACGGCGAGATGGACGAGCCGGAAGCCAAGGGTGCCCTGACTGTTGCCGTGCGTGAAAAGCTCGACAACCTGGTGTTCGTGGTCAACTGCAACCTGCAGCGTCTGGATGGTCCGGTTGTCGGCAACGGCAAGGTCATCAACGAGCTGGAAGGTCTGTTCGCCGGCGCTGGCTGGGACGTGACCAAGGTCATCTGGGGTCGCAAGTGGGATGAGCTGCTGAAGAAAGACACTTCCGGCAAGCTGATCCAGCTGATGAACGAGACCGTGGATGGTGACTACCAGACCATGAAGTCCCGTGACGGTGCCTACGTGCGCGAGCACTTCTTCAACCGTTACCCGGAAACCGCCGCGCTGGTCAAAGACATGACCGACGAGGAGATCTTCGCCCTGAACCGCGGTGGTCACGACCCCCGCAAACTGTTCGCTGCCTTCTCCAAGGCTGCACAGACCAAGGGCAAGCCGACCGTGATCCTGGCCAAGACCATCAAGGGCTATGGCATGGGCGAAGCGGCCGAAGGCAAGAACATCGCTCACCAGGTCAAGAAGATGGATCTGGGCTCCGTGCGTCACCTGCGCGATCGTTTCAACCTGCCGGTCACCGACGAGCAGCTGGAAAACCTGCCGTACCTGAAGATCGAAGAGGGTACCGAAGAGCACAAGTACCTGCACGCCCGCCGTGCCGCACTGAAGGGCTATGTACCGACCCGTCTGCGCGAGAGCACCACCAAGCTGGAAATCCCGGCGCTGGATGCCTTCGGTCCGCTGCTGGGTGAACAGGCGCGCGAAATCTCCACCACCATGGCGTTCGTGCGTTCCCTGAACGTGATGCTGAAAGACAAGTCCATCGGCAAGCGCATCGTCCCGATCCTGGCTGACGAAGCCCGCACCTTCGGTATGGAAGGCCTGTTCCGCCAGATCGGTATCTACAGCCCGCACGGTCAGCAGTACACCCCGCAAGACCGCGACATCGTCTCCTACTACAAGGAAGACAAGCAGGGTCAGGTTCTGCAAGACGGTATCAACGAGCTGGGCGCCATGTCCTCCTGGCTGGCTGCTGCCACCTCTTACAGCACCAACGACTGCCCGATGATCCCGTTCTACATCTACTACTCCATGTTCGGCTTCCAGCGGATCGGCGACATGGCGTGGGCAGCCGGTGACCAGCAAGCCCGTGGCTTCCTGCTGGGCGCGACCTCCGGTCGTACCACTCTTAACGGAGAGGGCTTGCAGCACGAAGATGGTCACAGCCACATCCTGGCCAACACCATCCCGAACTGCATCTCCTACGATCCGTCTTACGCCTATGAAGTGGCAGTGATCGTACAGGACGGCCTGCGCCGCATGTACGGTGAGAACCCGGAAAACGTGTTCTACTACATCACTACCCTGAACGAGAACTATGCCATGCCGGCCATGCCGGAAGGCGCCGAGGAAGGCATTCGCAAGGGTATCTACAAGCTGGAAACCGTGGCCGGCACCAAGGCCAAGGTACAGCTGCTGGGTTGTGGTTCCATCCTGGGTCACGTGCGCACTGCCGCCCAGATCCTGGCCAGCGAGTACGGCGTGGGTTCCGACGTGTTCAGCGTCACCTCCTTCAACGAACTGGCTCGTGACGGTCAGGACGCGGATCGCTGGAACATGCTGCACCCGACCGCCGAAGCGCGTGTGCCCTACATCGCTCAGGTACTGGGTTCCGAAGCCACCATCGCCGCGACCGACTACATGAAGTCCTTCGCCGATCAGGTGCGTGCCTTCGTTCCGACCGAGAACTACCGTGTACTGGGTACCGACGGTTACGGCCGCTCCGACAGCCGTGCCAACCTGCGTCGTCACTTCGAAGTGAACGAGTTCTACGTAGTGGTTGCTGCCCTGACCGAACTGGCCAAGCGCGGCGAGGTAGACAAGCAGGTTGTGGCCGAAGCCATCGCCAAGTACGGCATCGATGCCGACAAGGTCAACCCGCTGTACGCGTAAGAGGATTGAGTGTCGCGCCGGGTATCCGGCGCGACCTTGCCTGGGTTTAAACGGATAACGCGGGATGCGCGTGGTGATGCTCAGGCTGCCACGCGGATGCACGCAAGAGGATAAAGCGCAATGTCCAAACAGATTATGGTGCCGGATATCGGTGCCGATGAAGTTGAAGTCACCGAGATCATGGTGGCCGTGGGTGACAAGGTCGAGCTGGACCAGTCCCTGATCGCCGTGGAAGGTGACAAGGCCTCCATGGAAGTCCCGGCCCCCGCCGCCGGTATCGTCAAAGAGATCCTGATCAAGGTGGGCGACAAGGTTGCCACCGGTTCCCAGATCATGGTCTTCGAAGCCGAGGGTGCTGCCGCACCGGCTCCGGTCCAGGCTGCTGCCCCGGTTGCTGCCGCGCCGGCCGCCGCTCCTGTTGCTGCCGCTCGCCAGGACGTCAACGTGCCGGACATCGGTGGTGACGAAGTCGAAGTGACTGAGATCATGGTTGCCGTGGGCGACATGGTTGAAGCCGACCAGTCCATCATCGCCGTGGAAGGTGACAAGGCCTCCATGGAAGTGCCGGCACCGTTCGCCGGTCGCGTGGTCGAGATCAAGGTTGCCGCCGGCGCCAAGGTTTCTACCGGCTCCCTGGTGATGGTCTTTGAAGTGGCGGGCGCTGCCCCGGCCGCTGTTGCCGCGCCGGCTCCTGCTGCTGCCCCCGTGGCTGCCGCTGCTCCGGTTGCCGCCGGTGCCAAGGACGTCAACGTGCCGGACATCGGCGGTGACGAAGTGGAAGTGACCGAAATCATGGTCGCCGTGGGTGACAAGGTTGAAGCCGACCAGTCCCTGATCACCGTGGAAGGCGACAAGGCCTCCATGGAAGTGCCTGCGCCGTTCGCCGGTGTGGTCAAGGAGATCAAGGTGAAGGCGGGTGACAAGGTCTCCACCGGTTCCCTGATCATGGTATTCGAAGTGGCGGGTGCCGCTCCGGCTGCCGTGGCTGCTCCGGCTCCTGCCGCAGCACCTGTTGCTGCCGCTCCGGCTGCCGCCGCTCCTGCGCCGGTTGCCCAGGCTGCTGCCGCCTCCGATTTCGTCGCCAACGACGCCTATGTCCACGCCTCCCCGGCTGTACGCCGTCTGGCGCGCGAGTTCGGTGTCAACCTGGCCAAGGTGAAAGCCTCCGGTCGCAAGGGTCGCATCGTCAAAGAAGACGTGCAGGCTTACGTGAAGGATGCGGTCAAGCGCGCCGAGTCCGCTCCGGCTGCCGGCACCGGTACTGGCAACGGCATGAGCGTCGTGGCCTGGCCGAAGGTTGATTTCAGCAAGTTCGGCCCTGTCGAAGAGCTGGAACTGACCCGTATCCAGAAGATCTCCGGTCCTGCCCTGCACCGCAACTGGGCCATGATCCCCCACGTCACCCAGTTCGACGAAGCCGATACCACGGATCTGGAAGCGTTCCGCAAAGAGCAGAACATCCTGGCCGAGAAGCAGAAGCTGGACGTGAAGATCACCCCGCTGGTGTTCATCCTGAAGGCGGCCGCCAAGGCCCTGGAAGCCCATCCGCGCTTCTGCAGCGCCCTGTCCGAAGACGGCAGCAAGCTGATCATGAAGAAGTACATCCACATCGGTGTGGCGGTGGATACTCCCAACGGTCTGGTGGTTCCGGTGGTTCGCGACGTCAACAAGAAGGGCATCCACGAGCTGTCCCGCGATCTGGCCGAGATCTCCAAGAAGGCCCGTGCCGGCAAGCTGACCGCTGCCGACATGCAGGGCGGTTGCTTCACCATCTCCAGCCTGGGTGGCATCGGCGGTACCAGCTTTACCCCGATCGTCAACGCGCCGGAAGTGGCCATCCTGGGCGTCTCCAAGTCCGAGATGAAGCCGAAGTGGAACGGTAAAGAGTTCGTGCCGCGCCTGATGCTGCCGCTGGCTCTGAGCTATGACCACCGCGTCATCGATGGCGCCGACGGTGCCCGCTTCATCACCACCCTGAGTGGTGTGTTGTCCGACATTCGTCGACTGGTCCTGTAAGTGAGAGGGCGGGCCCAGAGCCCGCCCTTTTTGCTTCTCATTTCGTTAACAGGATTGTAAACTTGCCCCGTTTTTTTCACGGCTGCAGCGGCCTTGTTTGGCATAAGACTGTGCTGTCCGGGGATATAAGAACGACAAAGAGGTCATGATGAGTAAAGAAATCAAAACCCAGGTCGTAGTACTGGGTGCTGGCCCTGCCGGTTATTCCGCTGCCTTCCGTGCGGCTGACTTGGGTCTGGATACCATTATCGTCGAGCGTTACTCCACCCTGGGTGGCGTCTGCCTGAACGTGGGTTGCATCCCGTCCAAGGCACTGCTGCACGTCGCCAAAGTCATTGAAGAAGCCAAGGCGCTGGCCGAGCACGGCATCGTCTTCGGTGCCCCGCAGACCGACATCGACAAGGTGCGTCTGTGGAAAGAGAAGGTCATCAACCAGCTGACCGGCGGTCTGGCTGGCATGGCCAAGATGCGTAAAGTCCAGGTCGTGAACGGCTTCGGCAAGTTCACCGGTCCGAACACGCTGGAAGTGGAAGGCGCCGACGGCAAGACCACCGTCACCTTCGACAACGCCATCATCGCCGCCGGTTCCCGTCCGGTGAAGCTGCCGTTCATCCCCCATGACGACCCCCGCGTATGGGACTCTACCGATGCGCTGGAGCTGACGACCGTTCCTGGCAAGTTGCTGGTCATCGGTGGCGGCATCATCGGTCTGGAGATGGGTACCGTGTACTCCTCCCTGGGTTCCGAGATCGACGTGGTGGAATTTGCCGACCAGCTGGTACCGGCTGCCGACAAAGACATCGTCAAGATCTACACCAAGCGCGTGGCCAAGAAATTCAACATCATGCTGGAGACCAAGGTCACCGCCGTTGAAGCCCGGGAAGACGGCCTGTACGTCTCCTACGAAGGCAAGCACGCCCCGGCCGAGCCGGTTCGTTATGACAACGTGCTGGTTGCCGTAGGCCGTGTGCCGAACGGCAAGATGCTGGATGCCGAGAAGGCCGGTGTTGCCGTCAACGAGCGCGGTTTCATCGAGGTGGACAAGCAGCTGCGTACCAACGTGGCCCACATCCACGCCATCGGCGACATCGTCGGTCAGCCCATGCTGGCCCACAAGGGTGTACACGAAGGCCACGTGGCGGCCGAAGTCATCGCCGGCAAGAAGCACTACTTCGACCCGAAAGTGATCCCGTCCATCGCCTATACCGAGCCTGAGATGGCCTGGGTGGGTCTGACCGAGAAGGAAGCCAAGCAACAGGGTCTGAACTTCGAAGTCGCCACCTTCCCGTGGGCTGCTTCCGGTCGCGCCATCGCGTCCGACTGCTCCGACGGCATGACCAAGCTGATCTTCGACAAGGAGAGCGGCCGCGTCATCGGTGGTGCCATCGTGGGCACCAACGGCGGTGAACTGCTGGGTGAAATCGGTCTGGCCATCGAGATGGGTGCCGACGCCGAAGACATCGCGTTGACCATCCATGCTCACCCGACTCTGCACGAGTCCGTGGGTCTGGCTGCCGAAGTGTTCGAAGGCTCCATCACCGACCTGCCGAACGCCAAGGCCAAGAAGAAAAAATAATCTTCTGCCCGTTTCATAAGAAAAGCCGCTCCATGGAGCGGCTTTTTGTTGTCTGTCTTTCGGCACCCTGCGGTCAGCAGCGCCCCTTCTTGGCCTGTCCCGGTGGGCAGAAGGTACCGTCGCCTCCGCGATCCCCATCACTGACCCGGATCCGGGTATCGTCCACGCTCACATCGGCCCCGTGCACCCGCACGGGCCCGCTGCTGCAGGCACTGAGCAGCCCCCCCAGCACTATCATCACGACCAGCTTGCCCATCATACCTCCTCGCGTTTTCCTGATTATGAGGCATGTGGCAGGGCGGTGGGAGACGACGTATCCCCCGTGCGTCACGGCTTGCCGTGGTCATGAAGAAGGGCGCCGAAGCGCCCTGGTGCGGGTCAGGAAGAGGTGCCGGACGCTCAGAGGCGGAAGTTGCCGACCAGCTTGTCGAGCTCACCGGAGAGGTGCTGCAGGTTGCGGCTTGACTCGGTCAGGTGATGGGCGATATCGGCGGTCTCCATGGTGAGCTGGTTGATGTCCTCCACGTTGCGGTTGAGCTCCCCCACCACGCTCGACTGCTCTTCGGTGGCGGTGGCGACCTGGATGTTCATGTCGCTGATCTGGGTGATGTGTCCGGTGATCTGGTCGAGGGCGCCGTTGGCCTCGTCGGCCTGGGTCACCACCCGCAGGCTCTGGTTGCGGCCCTGGGCCATGGCGCTGACGGCGCGGGCGCTCTGCTCCTGGAGGCTGTTGATCATGCCCTGGATCTCGGCGGTGGAGGCGGCGGAGCGGCTGGCGAGGTTGCGCACCTCGTCGGCCACCACGGCGAAGCCACGGCCTTGCTCGCCGGCGCGGGCGGCCTCGATGGCGGCGTTGAGGGCCAGCAGGTTGGTCTGCTCCGAGATGCTGCGGATGGTGTCGAGGATGCTGCCGATGGAGTCGGTCTGGCTCGCCAG